>JBIOVW010000671.1:0-7051 GCA_044867945.1 Nakamurella sp.
GGTAGACGGGCAGCGGTTCGTAGGTGTCCGGGTCGAACTCGATCTGCGCCATCTGCACGTCGAACGGCAGGTCGAGCAGCACCGGTCCGGGCCGGCCGGAGCGCATCAGGTGGAACGCCTGCTGGAACGCGCCGGGCACCTGCGCGGGCTCCAGCACGGTCATCGCCATCTTCGTCAACGGCGCTGCGATGTCGGCGATGTTGATCGCTTGGAAGTCCTCCTTGTGCAGCCGGGCGACCGGCGCCTGGCCGGTGATGCACAGGATCGGGATCGAGTCCGCGGACGCCGAGTACAGGCCGGTGATCATGTCGGTGCCGGCCGGGCCGGAGGTGCCCACGCAGACGCCGATGTTGCCGGCCTTGGCCCTGGTGTAGCCCTCGGCCATGTGCGAGGCACCCTCGACGTGCCGGGCCAGGATGTGCCGCAGGCCGCCGTGGTCACGCATGGCGGAGTAGAACGGGTTGATGGCTGCCCCGGGCAGCCCGAAGATGGTGTCGACGCCCTCCTTCTCCAGGATGGCGATGGCGGCGTCGACGGCACGCATGGTGGGCATTTGTGTTTGTCCTTGTCAGCTGGTGGGGGTGTGGTCGGGGTCCTGGCCGGAGAGCCGCAGTACGCCACGCAGCAGCGCCGAGTGGTCGAGCCCGCCGTCGCCGTTGGCCACCGCGGAGCCCATCAGCTGGGCGACCACCGCGCCGAGCGGGATGACCACGCCGGCCTCCCTGGCGGCGGAGGTGACGATGCCCAGGTCCTTGTGATGCAGCTCGATCCGGAAGCCGGGGTTGAAGGTGCGGCCGAGCATGTTGGCGCCCTTCTGGTCGAGCACCTTGCTGCCGGCCAGGCCTCCGCCGAGCACCTTCAGGGCCGCCTCGGTGTCCACCCCGTAGGCCTCGACGAAGGCGACGGCCTCGGCGAGCAGCTCGATGTTGCCCGCGACGATCAGCTGGTTGGCGGCCTTCACGGTCTGCCCGGCGCCGGACGGTCCGACGTGCACGATGGTCTTGCCCACCGCGTCGAAGACGTCGGCCGCGGCCTTGAAGTCCTCGGCCGCGCCGCCGACCATGATGGACAGGGCGGCCGCCTTCGCGCCCGCCTCACCGCCGGACACCGGGGCGTCCAGCAGCCGGAACCCCCGCTCGCGGGCCTGCGCGGCCAGTTCGGTGGTGACATCCGGCCGGATGGAGGAGAAGTCGATGATCAGTGTGCCGGGCTTGGCGGCCTCGAACACGCCGCCGTCGCCGGCCAGCACCGCCCGGACGTCGGGGGAGTCGGGCACCATCACGGCGACGACGTCGGCCTCGCGGACCGCGTCGGCGATCGAGTTCGCGCCCTTGCCGCCCGCCTTGATCAGCTCGTCGATCTTGGGTTGGCTGCGGTTGTAGCCGATGACGTCGAACCCGGCGTTCACCAGGTGGCCGGCCATGGGGCCACCCATGATGCCCAGGCCGATGAAAGCAACTGTGGTCATTGATATCTCCTCGAGTCGGTGGGATTGGCGAAATCAGGCGGCAGTGCCGCGGTCGGCCAGCGGGAGCCAGGCCAGGCTGTCCCGGGTGCCGACGGTCGGCTTGTACTCCAGCGCGACGTAGCCGCGGTACCCCCTGGCGGCCAGGGCGGCCAGGTGGCCGTCGATGTCCAGCGTGCCGGTGCCGGGTTCCCCCCGGCCGGGGCTGTCGGCGATCTGCACGTGCCCGACCCGGTCGGCGTAGGTGTCGATCGCCTTGGCCACATCGTCGCCGTTGACGTCCAGGTGATACAGGTCGCACAGGAACTTCACGTTGGTCACGCCCGCGGCGGCCTGGACCCGGTCGATGACGCGGATGACGTCGGCCGCGGTGAGCAGCGGGTACCTCGGCGCGCCGCTGACCGGTTCGACCAGAACCACCCCATCGATCCGGGCCGCCGCCCGCGCGGCCAGCGCGAGGTTCTCCGCGGCCACGTCGTCCTGGGCGACCGGCGTCGCCTCGTCCACCCGGTTGCCGTACAGGGCGTTGAACGCCTTGCAGCCCAACCGCTCCCCGATGCCGACCGTGACGTCCACATTGTCCCGGAACTCGCCGGACCGGGCCGGCCAGGACACCAGACCCCGGTCGCCGCCGGGCATGTCGCCCGCGAAGAAGTTCAGCCCGATCAGCTGCACCCCCGCGTCGGTGATCGATCCGACGAAGGAATCCACGTCGGCGTCCGCGGGGACCGCGGTGCCGAACGGCCACCAGAACTCGACGGCGTCGAAACCGGCCTCCTTGGCCGCGGCCGGCCGCGCCAGCAGCGGCAGCTCGGTGAACAGCATGGACAGGTTGACCGCGTAACGCGGCGATTCGGTGGTCACCGGGTATGTCCTTCCGGGTCGGTATCGAAAGTCGGAACAGGATGAGAAGTCAGGCGGGTAGCGGTGTGCGGCGGGCCATCGCGTCCAGCGTGTCCCGGCGCACCCCGGCCAGTTCGAGCACCTCGGCGTCGTCGATCGCGCCGCAGTGCACGCCGCGCATCAGGAAGGCGGCCAGCGCCTGCGCGGTGGCCGGTTCGTCGACCACACCGCCGGACTGCTTGTTGAGGTAGGCCTGCAGCCGGGCGGCGGCGGCCGGCAGACCCTGCCGGTAGAAGGCGTAGGTGGCCAGGTACCGACTGACCAGGTGGCCGGGGTGCATGTCCCAGCCCTGGTAGTACGCTGCCCGCAGGGACCGGGTGACCAGTCCCGCGTGCAGCGCCACGGCGGCCCGGATCTGTTCGGGCGAGCCGATCGGCATCACGTTGGTGGAACCGTCCGACAACCGAACCCCGGTGCCGGCCGCGGCGACCTGCATGACCGCCTTGGCGTGATCGGCGACCGGGTGGGCCAGACTCTGCTGCGACGCAGCGACGCCGCAGGCCGCGCTGTAGTCGAACGTACCGTAGTGCAGCGCAACGCATCTGGGTCCGGCGGCGCCGATCATCCCGGCCACCGTTGCGGTTCCGTCGGCATCCAGGATCGCCTGGGTGGTCTCGATCTGGATCTCGAACCGCAGGGCGCCGGTGGGCAGCGAGTGCACCCGCTCCAGCTCCGTGCAGACCTTGACCATCGCGACCACCTGGTCCACCGAGGTGACCTTGGGCAGGGTGACCAGGAAGCCGTCGGACAGCGGGCCGGCGGCCAGCATTCCGGAGACGATCAGGTCCAGCGTCCGCAGCCCGCGACGGCGGGTCGGCAGCTCCAGGCTCTTGAACCGGATCCCGGCCAGCAGCGGACCGGCCGGATCGGCCAGCAGTACCGGCAGCAATGACGCCACCCTGCTGGCGTCACGGTCCTCCTCCTCGTCGGGCCGGTTGCCGTAGCCGTCCTCGAAGTCCAGCCGTAGGTCCTCGACCGGCTCGGCCGCCAGCTTGGCCCGCACCCGGTCCAGCACCTCGTCGAGACCAGGGCCGTCCACCGCGGCCAGGCCCAACCCGGCGGCGGCCGCGGAATCGGGGGCGGCGACCGCGAGCACCTCGCGTGCCTGCGCTCCCCAGCCGGCCGCCACGTCGCGGTCGGCCAGGTCGGCGTTGACGTACACGGTGTGCACCGGCTGACGGGTTCCGGGATCACCGGGATAGCGATCCGCCAGCACGGCGTCGGCGTCGGCCAGGTCGCGATCCAGGCTCTCCAGGAAGCCGGTGCCCAGGGTCGGATGAGCGAGGCCTGCCGAGCGAACCATCGGCGCCGCCGGCTGAGCGTTGGTCCGGGCTTTCCCGTCGACGCTCATCAGCCTGTCTCCTGTTCCGTATAGCGGAAGTACTAGTTCACGATGTAGAAAACCTATCGAATGACGCCGGGTGCGTCAAGGCTTACCGCGTGCCGACCGTCTCCGCATCATGGGCCGCCGCATAGGCCGGCAGGGTGAGGAAGTCGGCGAACTGGTCGGCCAGGGCTACTTCCTCGAAGACGCTGCGCGCCAACGGGTACCGGCTCGACGAGTAGGCCTCGTCACCCAGTTCCGCGGCGATCGCGGCCAGCTCCTGGTCGGCGATCGACCGGACGAGCTCGGGCGTCACGGTGCGCCCGGTGTCCAAGCTCACCCCGTTGTGCACCCATTGCCACACCTGTGATCGGGAGATCTCGGCCGTGGCCGCGTCCTCCATCAGGTTGTGGATCCCGACGGCGCCGTTGCCGCCGAGCCAGGCCTCCAGGTACCGCAGGGCCACGTCGATGTTGCCGCGCAGCCCGGCCTCGGTGATCGCGCCCGGCACGGAGGCGATGTCGAGCAGCTGCTCCGCGGCCACCCGGACATCGTCGCGATGCCGATCGAGCTGATTGGGCCGCTCGCCCAGCACCGCGTCGAACACCTCGGCGCACACCGGCACCAGGTCCGGGTGGGCCACCCAGGAGCCGTCGAAGCCGTCGCCGGCCTCCCGCTCCTTGTCCTGGCGGACCTTGTCCAGGGCAACCCGGTTCACCTCTGGGTCCCGCCGGCTCGGGATGAACGCCGCCATGCCGCCCATCGCGAACGCGCCGCGCCGGTGACAGGTCGACACCAACAGGTCGGTGTAGGCGCGCATCATCGGGGCCGTCATGGTCACACTGCCCCGGTCCGGAAGCACGAAGCCCGGTCCGGCGTCCCGGAAGTACTTGATCACGCTGAACAGGTAGTCCCACCGGCCGGCGTTCAGCCCGGACGCGTGATCGCGCAGCTCGTACAGGATCTCGTCCATCTCGAACGCCGCCGGAATGGTCTCGATGAGCACCGTGGCGCGGATGGTGCCGTGCTCGATGCCCAGCTCGGCCTGTGCGTGGGTGAATACGTCGTTCCACAGCCTGGCCTCCAGATGGCTCTCCATCTTCGGCAGGTAGAAGTACGGTCCGCTGCCCCTGGCCAGCAGCTCCCGGGCGTTGTGGAAGAAGTACAACCCGAAGTCGACCAGTGCGCCGACCGCCGGCTGCCCGTCGACGATCAGGTCCCGTTCGTCGAAATGCCAGCCGCGGGGGCGGGCCACGATCACCGCGAGCCGGCGATCGGTGGCCAGCCGGTACTGCTTGCCGTCCGGCGAGTCGAACTGCAGTTGCCGGCGCACCGCGTCGTACAGGGCCAGCTGACCACCGACGACGTTGCGCCAGTGCGGGGTGTTCGCGTCCTCCAGATCGGCCAGCCAGACCCGGGCGCCCGAGTTCAGCGCATTGATCGCCATCTTCGGCTCGGGCGGACCGGTGATCTCCACCCGCCGATCGAGCAGGTCGGCCGGGGCCGGCGCGACCGTCCAGTCCGCGGCCCGAATGTCCGCGGACTGCGGCAGGAAGTCCAGCCTGCCCTCACGGGCGGCCTGCGCCCGGCGCCGGGAACGGGCTGCCAGCAGCTCGTCCCGGCGTCCGGCGAACCGGCGATGCAGACCGGCCACGAAGTTGACGGCCTCGGGAGTGAGAATCTCTGCACTACGGTCGATTTCGGGTCCGAGAAGGGTGACGCCGGCTGCGCTCACGACTCCGCCTTGGGGTCGTGTGGCACGTGCCCGCCCGGCTGGTCCTCGGGTGTCACCCCGATCGCCGGTGATTCGGCGAAGATCGGCGCCTCCTCGCCCTTGCGGCCGATGACGTTGAACAGGATGTTCAAGCTGACCGCGGTCACCGCCGACGCGCTGATCCCGGAGTCGAAGATGGTCTGGAACCATTCCGGGAACGCGTGGTAGAACTCGGGCACCGCGATCGGCACCAGGCCGGCCGCGATGGCCAGCGCGACGATCACCAGGTTGGAGTTGCCGTCGTACTTGACCGCGGCGAGGCTGCGGATGCCGCTGGCGGCCACCGTGCCGAACAGGGCGAGACCGGCGCCACCCAGCACGGGTAGCGGCAGGGCGGCGACGACCGCGCCGACCTTCGGGAACAGGCCGAGCACGAGCAGGATCACGCCGCTGACCGCCACCACGAACCGGCTGCGGATGCCGGTCAAGGCGACCAGGCCGACGTTCTGCGCGAAGGCGCTGACCGGGAATCCGTTGAGCAGGCCGCCGGAGGCTGCGGTCGAGATGCAGTCCGCGCGAAGCCCGTTGGCGACGGTCTTGCGATCGGCCGGCCGGCCGACGACCACACCGATGGCCAACAGGTCGGCCGTGGTCTCGGTCATGATCACCAGCATCACGATGACCATCGAGATGATCGCCGCCACCTGGAAGGTCGGCGACCCGAAGTGGAACGGGGTGGAGATGGCGAACGCCTCCGCCTGGCCGACCCTGGAGAAGTCCAGCTTGCCCATGAGCCCGGCGACCACGCCACCGGCGACCAGGCCGACGATGATCGCGATCCGGGAGAAGAAGCCGGGCAGGAACCGGTAGATCACCAGGATGATGCCCAGGGTGATCGCGGCCAGTGCGACGTTGGAGATCGAACCGAAATCCTCGGTCCCGGCGCCACCGCCGGCCCACCGCATGGCCACCGGCAGTAGCGAGATGCCGATCACGGTGATCACCGATCCGGTGACCACCGGCGGGAAGAAGTGCAGCAGCCGGGCGAACACACCCGACAGCAGGAAGCCGGCCAGGCCGGCGATCAGCACCGACCCGAAGATGGCCCGCAGACCGTCGACGCCGCCACCGGCGGAGGCGCCCACCGCGATCATCGAGGAGACCGCGGCGAACGAGGTGCCCTGCACTATCGGCAGTTTCGCGCCGATCCATTTCACCCCCAGGGTCTGCAGCAGGGTGGCCAGGCCGGACACCAACAGCGTCGCGGCCAGCAGGTAGGACAGGTCGGCGAACGACAGCCCCAGGGCGCTGCCGACGATGAACGGCACGGCGACGACGCCGGCGTACATGCTCAACATCGTGAAGCACGGTGTCCCTCCCGCCTTGCGCCCACTCGCTCTTCACTTGAGTGACCGCCGCACCTGCGGGAAGCGGGGGAGGGACCGTAGCGAACTTCGGTGTGTAGAGTTCGCGCAAGGGTTCACGCGACTGACGTGCGCAGCCGGCCACCGCGACTCCGACCAGGAGCAGGCCAAGCGTTAACGTCAAACGGCGCTTCATGAGGCCTTTCGCCTGCCCGAACTCCGCAGGTAGAGCAATGCGCCTGGCAGATTCGCCGCGATTCCGCTGAGCACGATCAGGGTAG
>JBIOVW010000672.1:0-5836 GCA_044867945.1 Nakamurella sp.
CGACCTGACCGAGTCAGTGGCCCGGTACTTCGAGTTCGTGCAGCGGGCGGTGGATCTGAACCGTGATTTCGCGACCCGGGTGGGCCGGGCTGGTCACCTCCTGGTCCGGCAGTGTTCGTGAGCAGGCCGAGAAGGTCGGCGGCGTCGTCACCGATCAGGTCGACGCGGTCGCCGAGCTTGCCAGCACCGGAGGCCGTCAGGCGGAGGGGCTTGCCCACGAGCAGGCCGCTCTGGCGGAAGAGGCCGCCAAGGAGCAGGAACGGGAGATCAAGCGGGCAGAGCAGGCCGCCGCCAGGTAGGCGCGGAGCCGCCTGGGCGCCGGATGAGGGGCTGAAAGTCCGAGTTGTCCGACCAGTTGGCCGAGCGGGGCATGCCGAAGACCGGCACCGTCGACGAGCTCGTTGAACGGCTGGTCAGGGCGACACCGAATAACGTTCGCAGCAGGCCTGGTTCCACTGACTGACGACGCTGGTTCCGGCGACTGACGACGCTGTTGCCGGCAGTCCGATGTGCCGCGGCACCGACGTTGTCTCCCCACCGTCCCGCCCCGCCTGACCTGGTTGGACAGGTGGCTTGGTGACCGCACTGAGCCCGCCGCCGTTCGGTATCTGATCAATGGGGTGGGCCATGGCGACTCCGGGCTCGTGGATGCCCGGATTGCGCGGGGCTTGAATGGAGTCGCGGTCGCAGTCACGGCTGTCGGGTTCGGCGGTTCGCTCGTGAAAGTTGTGGCGTCGCGGCTTCCAGGTAGGCGCGGCGGGCGATCTCGTAGGGTGCGAGTGCTTCGACGAGGAAGTCGGCGGCGGCGTTGACGATGGCGGGGAGGTCGTCGGGGTTGGTGGTTGCGCGCAGGATGTCGCCGAAGACGTTGTGGTGGGTGCGGATGAGGTCGAGCAGGGTGATGTTGTCGGCGAGGGCGGCCCGGCCGAGTTGGTAGGCCGCGTGCAGGGCTTGTTCGTCCGGGTGGTTGAGGAAGGTCAGGAAGGCTGGGGTGTAGTTCTGGGTCAGCCGGTGCTGGGGGGTGCTCACCGGGCTGGTGGTGGCGTGCGTTGCGCGGCACCGGCGTGAGCGCTGCGGGCGCCGGTGGTGTGGTTCAGGACGGCGAGTCCTTCGTCGAGGTCCAGGGCGGTGTGCACGGTGTTCAGGTTCAGCCCCAATCGGACCATGGAGTAGGCGACGTCCGGGTTGATCCCGACGATCACGGTGGTGGCGCCGCGCAGGCCGGCCATGTGGGCGAGGTTGCGCAGGGTGTGGGTGGCGTAGGAGTCGACGACGTCCAGGGCGGCGACGTCGATGATGATGCCCCGGGCCCGGTACCGCCCGACCTGGTCGATCATGTCGTGCTGGAATCGCCGCAGTTGACTGTCGTCCAGGGCGGTGTGGATGGACGCGATGAGGTAGCTGCCCTGCCGCAGGATGGAGACCAGGGGTGGGTGCGGGGGGGTGGTGTCTTTAGGGTTCGGCATCGCCGGACCGGATCACTTTGAATCCCAGCACCCGTTCGGCCTCTTCGATGCCGCCCTGCAGGTCGCCCACGGTGCTCAGTTTGCTCAGGTCGACGCCGATCGTGACCAGGGTCTGCGCGATTTCCGCGGACAGGCCGGTGACGATGACGCTGGCGCCCATCAGTCGGGACGCGTCGACGGTCTGCACCATGTGGTTCGCGACGGCCTCGTCGATTTCCGGGACACCGGTGATGTCGACGACGACGACCTTGGCGCGGTGGGTGCGGATCCCGCGGAGCAGTTGTTCGGTGAGTTGTTGGGCGCGTTGGGTGTCCAGGATCCCGATGATTGGCAGGATCAGCAGCCGTTCCCGGACCTGGAGCACGGGGGTGGACAGTTCGCGCAAAGCGTCCTGTTGTTGCCGGATGACCCGTTCGCGTTCCTCGACGAAGCTGACCGCGACGGTGTTCGCGATGCGGTTGGCGGCGGGTTCGTAGGCGTCCAGGATGCGGTTGAGTAGCGGGAAGTCGCGGTGGTATTTCTCGAACAGGGATCTGGCCAGTACGTCCCGGAGCAGCAGGACGATCCCGACGACCTCGTGGGTTTCCACGCCGCGCGGGATGATCCGTTCGGACAGGTCACGGGCGTAGTCCTGCAGGGCCTCGACGCTGCCCGTTTCAAGGACTTCGACGTAGTTGTCGTAGACGGAGGTGGCCTCGGAGAAGATCTCCTGGTTGGTCATCGCGGACAGCAGGTGCGCGTCGGTGATCCGGCCGGCCCATTCCTGGCGCAGGTCCGAGCGGTTCTCCCGCAGGTGCGCGACCAGTTCCGGGAGCAGCATGTCGTCGCCGGCTGCCTCACGCACCGTCGTCGTGGTACTGGCATCTGTGGTCATCGTCCTGCTCCCTCGCCTGTCCCTGATGAAGTTTGGTGGATGGGTCATCGCCATTTCGCCATTGTCACGGTGGTGCCCTTGCCGACCTCGGAGACGATGTCGAACTCGTCCATCAACCGGCGGGCACCGGGCAGCCCGAGGCCAAGGCCCCGGTAAGTGCTCACCCCGTCCCGCAACGCACCAGTGATGTCACCGATCCCGGGACCGGCGTCCCGGGCGACGACGGTGATCCCGCGGCGGTCTGCCTCGTCCACGATCCGGATGACGATTTCCCCGCGGTGGGCGAACTTCACGATGTTCCTCGCGATCTCCGAGATCGCGGTGGCGATCAGGGTGAGATCGGTGGACGTGAAGCCGGCCCGGGCCGCCATGTCGCGGCCCTTTTGCCGGGCGGCCACCACGTCCGCGTCCCGGGTGATCACCACCCGGGCCTCGTCATCGTTCTGCTGGGGCGGCCGGCGATCGAACAGCGCGGTGCTCAACTCCAGGCAGACGTCGCATTGCAGCAGGTGACCGGCGGCATCGAGTTCTTGTTGCCGGCGCCGGTCTCCGGCGGACAACGCGAACAGCACCGGCCGGCACCGGTCGGTGGGTGGGGTGACTCCGGTGTCGGCGAGCAGGTACTCCACCCGCAGCTTGGCCCGGGTGCGGTTCAGTTGGGCGGCGATGGCGCCGGGGGTGGATCCGCGGGTGGCGGCCAGTTCGGCGGTGCCGGCCCCGTCAACCTCGTGCGCGAGCAGCACCTGGCGTTCCTGGGGGGACAACCGGGCCAGGGCGGCGCCGACGACGGTGGTCTCCTCCCGCTGCAGCACCGCGGCGTCGGGTGGCAGATCCGCGGTGTCCTCGACCAGCAGGTGCGCGGTGCGTTGGGCCCGGTCCTGGCCCTTTCCCACCGCGACGACCAGGTTCCGGGCGACGGCCACCGCATAGGGAGCCAGGGTGCCCTGTTCGATCCGGTCCCTCGCCGCCATCACCCGCGCCAGGGTCTCCTGGACCAGGTCATCGACCAGTTGACGGTCCCTGATCCGGGCGGCGACCACTCGGCGGATCACCGGGATCAATCCGAGGAGCACGTCCTGGCCGGCATCCGCACCGGCCGACGAGGAACCGCCGGCGACCGCGGAGTCCGGCACCAAGGGTGCTCCTCTCTCCGGCACCGCCCAGCCCGGCGGGAGACTTCACGTTAGCCCCTTGGGTGAGCGCCGCGTCATGCATCCGCCGCCGGGCACTCATACCAGTTGTACCGTCCGGCGCACGGCCGCAGAAGGTGTTCCCCAAGAACGAGGCAGTCAACAAATGACAGAACTCTACCAAGCTCCGACAGGCCCACACCCGGTCCTCGACCATGCGCGAGCGGGGCCGGTCACCCGCCGAAATGTGCCGGACCTGCGAACACTCAACGACGCGACCACCAGTGGTTCATGCATGAGAACGTGACACAGGTGGCACGGCTTCGGACGGATCGCTGTGCACCAAACCTGTTGGGAGGCGGGTAGCGAGTGCATCAGGAAACGGTGCGCGACGTACGGCG
The DNA here is from genome assembly GCA_044867945.1 of Nakamurella sp. GTDB lineage: Bacteria > Actinomycetota > Actinomycetes > Mycobacteriales > Nakamurellaceae > Nakamurella. The sequence continues at coordinate 3,872 of JBIOVW010000672.1, forward strand.
CGGGGAGTGCCGCGCGGATGACCAGCTGTGCCCGACCGGCGACACCGAATGGGACTTCGACCGGTCAGTCGGCCCGCCTGTTCTCGGCTCGGGCTTCCCGGTAGCAGGCCCAGGAGCCGGGTCCTCGGCATGGAACGCTGCGCTCACGGCCAAGGCGGCCGCCGGGGCGGCGCGATCGTCGGAGGCCTCGTGGTCGGCGGCTGCGTCGCTGCGGGTGATGATCGAGATGGCTTTGCGGAGGGGTCCGTGGGATGCCGCGTGTATCTCGGTGCGCGGCCCGGACGGCACGATGCATCCGGCGGCCTGCTCGGACGAGTTTGCCGCCGACGCCGATGGACTGCAGTTCCGGCTGGGGGAGGGACCCTGTCTGGACGCGGTGCGCCCGGATCCGGCCCACACGCGCCGGGAATCGATGGTCGTCGCCGACCTGACCGCCGAGCACCGGTGGCCGCGGTGGGGTCCGGCCGCGACGGCCCTGGGTATCCAGGTTGTCGTGGCGCAGCGCCTGTTCACCGATCGCACGGTGGGGTCGATCAGCTTGTACGGCCGGCATTCGTCGGGCTGGGGCCACAGCGTATTGGAAGATGCTCAAACCGTCGCCGCGGTGGCCTCGGTGGTGCTGGCCCAGGTTTGCACCGAACGGAACCTGCGGCGGGCCATTGACTCCCGGGGCCTAATCGGGCAGGCACAGGGCATGTTGATGCAACGCCATGGATTGACCGCCGAGTCCGCGTTCGCGGTCCTTCGCCGCTATTCCCAGCAGCACAACACGAAACTGGTCGTGCTGGCCGAACAGCTCACGACGACGGGGGATCTGCAGGTCTCACCTGGGCCGCATCCGGTCCGCGAGCGGAAGCCGGCGAACCAAAGCGGAACCCCGCATCCGTCGGTCCCTGATTGCCTGTTGCCGGCCGCAGAGTGATCCGCTACGAGTGCCACCGAATAAGGGAGACATATGGCTTTCACCGCAGGTCGCCCGGTCGAGTCCGGGCGGAGTTACCGCGTCATCGAGGTCAACGGGCATGGCCCGCAAGCGCTGGATGACTTCGCCGGCGATACCCGGCTGACCGTGGTCAAGGACGGCATGAGTCACCGGCTGATCGGGGATGGTGCCACGACCAGCGCCGGGGTGCGGTTTCACCAGAAGGATCCCGGGCCCGACGACAGGGACGTGCGGGTCTGGCTCATCACCGATGGCGGTGATGGATCGTTCCTCGCCGAGCCGGTCGCGGCATTCTGACGACCACTCCGGCCGCGGTGACCACCACCCGGAGGCGACGGGGGTCAGTGCGAACGCGACCGGGATGAGCAGATGTATGAGGCCGGTCGACTCGGCTCGACGGATCGGGCTTGCGCCGCGCCCAGGGTCAATATGACGCGACGGCGGCTGCGGTGTCGGCCGACGGGGCAATCGACGCGGCGTCACGCCCGCGCGGCTGCGGTCACGGCGGCGCAGGATGTTGGTCGGCGCTGCTGACCGGAACAGACCCCGATCCGGGGCCGCGAACGCCGTCACCGGCGTCCAGAACGCGACAACCGGCCCGTTCCCATTCGCGATTCGCGGTGCCCGGCCGGCGGCGCTCGACCGGGTCGCCCTGATCAGACGGTGAGGTCGTCGAGCATGGCAAGGCCGTCGTCCAGGTCGAAGGCGGTGAGCGCGAGATCCTGGTGCATGCCGATCCTGGCCATGGCCAATGCGACGGCCGGGTGGATCCCGACCATCACGGTGCTGGCGCCGCGCAGGCTGGCCATGCGCGCCAGGTTGCGCAGGGTGCGCGTGGCGAACGAGTCGAGCACATCCATCGCGGCGAGGTCGATGATGACGCCGTGACTGCGTTCCCGTCCGATCTGCTCGACCAGGTCGTGTTGGAACCGGGTGAGTTGCCCGTCGTCGAGCGCCGTGTGGATGGATGCGATCAGGTAATGGCCCTGCCGAAGGATGGTGACGAGCGGAAGTGGCTGGCT
>JBIOVW010000673.1:0-3967 GCA_044867945.1 Nakamurella sp.
CGCCTGATCGCTGAACTCAAGACGTGCTGCACCGAGACAAGTTCCGCGCTCGGTTCTCTCAGCGGGCCGCGGACGAGATGAGGCGATCGCGCTGTTGGCCGACCACCATCCGGACCCGGATGTCGCCGGCCGGAAGCCCGTGTGTCGTGACCCCAAGGATGAGTACCTCTTCGCCCTCGCCGAAGCGTCCGGGGCGACGCAGCTGGTGAGCGGCGACCGCGATGTCCTGGACACCGAATACGGCCCGGTCGCGTTGATGAGTCCACGCGAGGCGCTTGATTCGATCGCGTAGCTCGTCGATCGCCCCCGCACTGGGTGGCATGACCGGGACACCCAGAGCCAGCCGGCGAGGATCCGCGCCGCGCTCGGGGCGACGACGATCTGAACCGGGCGACGACTCGACCGCGGGCGAGCTGACCGTCTTCTGTGACGCCCTGGACGGTTACACGGTCCCACCCATAGCCGCGCAGGTCATACTTCGAGTCATGAAGGACGTCGCCGCGCGTGAGGCCATGGCCCGGATGCCGATCGGCCGCGCCGGATGAGGTTCGCGTTCTACGGGCGGGTCTCGACCGAGGACCAGCAGGACCCCGAGGCCAGCCGCGGTTGGCAGATCCGCCGCGCTCAGACTCTGATCGAGCCGCACGGCGGATCGATCGTCGAGCAGTACTTCGACATCGGACAAAGCCGTTCCCTTCCGTGGAAGCGGCGACCGGAGGCGGCTCGGCTGCTGGCCAACGTCGTTTCCATCGACCGACGGTTCGACGCGATCGTGATCGGTGAACCCCAGCGCGCGTTCTACGGCAACCAGTTCGGACTGACCTTCCCCGTGTTGACGCACTACGGCGTCGGCCTGTGGGTACCCGAAGTCGGTGGGGCAGTCGACCCCGGGTCGGAAGCCCACGACATGGTGATGACCCTGTTCGGCGGGATGAGCAAGGGGGAGCGGACCCGGGTTCAGCTGCGGGTGAAGGCGTCCATGTTCGACCTGGCGCAACGCAGCGACCGGTTCCTCGGCGGTCGGCCACCCTACGGATATCAGCTCGCGGACGTCGGCCCGCACCCGAACCCGGGCAAGGCGGCCGCCGGACAGCGGGCGCACAAACTGGTCCCCGACCCGATCACCGCGCCGGTCGTCGCCGGCATTTTCGACATGTTCGTCCGCGAAGGAGCCAGCCTGCGGCTGATCGCGCAACGACTCACCGCGGCTGACATCCCGTCGCCGTCGGCCTACGACCCGGCCCGTAACCGGCACCGAGATCCGGTCGGCTGGGCGTTCAGCGCGGTGCGCGCCATCGTGTCGAACCCGACGTACACGGGCTACCGCGTGTGGGGCAAGCAGCAGAAGGTCGAGACGCTGATCGACCCCGAGGACGTCGCCGCCGGCAACCGCACGCTGATGCGGTGGAAGGACAAGGACGCCTGGGTCCGCTCGGAGCGGCCCACCCACGAGCCGCTGGTGATCGAGGAAGTCTTCGAGGCAGCGGCCAACCGGCTGTCGAGCGGCGCGAGCCCGCGGACCCGGGCGCCCAAGGGGACGCCGAACCGGTACAGCCTGCGCGGAATGCTCAGCTGCGGGATCTGCGGGCGGACGATGCAGGGGGCCTTCCGCGAGTCCCGACGCAAGGACGGGACTGGGCGAGTCCTGTACAAGTGCGAGCCGCACAAGCACCGCGCGCTGCCCGCAGAACTGGAGCACCCGCCGTCGGTGTACGTCCGCGAGGACGCGATCATCGGGCCGCTCAACGAGTGGATCGAGAAGCTGGCCGATCCGGAGGTGCTCACCGCCGGGCAGGCGGGCGATCCCGGCCTCGCCGCGAGACTGGCTGGGCTGCGTGCTGAACTGCGCGAGACCAAGTCCAAGATTTCGAAGCTGATCGCGTCCATCGAGGCCGGCATCGACCCGGCGTTGCTCGCCCCGCAGATCGCCACGCGTCAGGCCGAGAAGGACCGCATCGAGCGGCAGATCGCCGCGATGAATGTCGAGCAAGGGATGTCGGCGGCGGAGATCGAGGCGGTCGCCCAAGAGTTGGGCGGTTTAGCGCAGATCCTCGAGTTGGCGCAGGCGCAGGAACGGCTCGACGTCTACGAGTCCCTGCAGATCAAGATGGTGTACGTGCCGGCGAAACGCCTGGTCAGAGCCCAACTCCAAACACCCACGAATGCTGCGTGGGGGTTTGGGCGTGTCCGAGGGGGGACTTGAACCCCCACGCCCTTGCGGGCACTAGCACCTCAAGCTAGCGCGTCTGCCATTCCGCCACCCGGACCGGGTCCGCCGCGCCCCGCCGGGGCGCCGCGACGGTCAAGCTTACTCGATGCCCGGGTGATTGGATGACACGATGACCCCACCTGATCCATCGGATGCCATCTCCGCCGCGAACGCCGTGGCGGCGGCCCAGGACGAGGTCGTCGAGCTGTGCAGTGAGCTCATTCAGATCGAGTCGGTGAACACCGGCAACCCGGCCACGATCGGCGACGGCGAGGCCCGCGCGGCTCGGTTCATCCAGGACAAGTTGATCGAGGTCGGCTACGAGACCACCTACCTGGAGGCTACGGCCGGCCGGGGCAATGTCATCTGCCGGCTCCCGGGGACCGATCCGGACCGGGGAGCGCTGCTCCTGCACGGCCACGTGGACGTGGTGCCCGCGGACGCCGCGGAATGGACGGTGCACCCGTTCTCCGGCGCCGTCCAGGACGGCTACGTCTGGGGGCGGGGCGCGGTGGACATGAAGGGGATGGTGGCGATGACCGTCGCCCTGGCCCGCCAGTACCGGGCCCACGGGTTCGTGCCGCCGCGCGAGCTGGCGTTCTCCTTCATGTCCGACGAGGAGGCCGGGGGCGCGTTCGGCGCGCACTGGCTGGTCGACCACCATCCGGAGCTTTTCGCCGGCGTCACCGAGGCGATCTCCGAGGTCGGCGGATTCTCCATCCCGCTCGGCGATGAAAAGCGGGCCTACCTGGTCGCCGCCGCGGAGAAGGGCGTCGCCTGGGCCACGCTGAAGGCGACCGGCACCGCCGGCCACGGCTCGATGATCAACCACGACAACGCGGTCAGCCGGGTCGCCGCGGCCGTCACCCGCCTCGGCACCCACCGGTTCCCGATCGTGCACACCGCCACCGTCGACGCGCTGCTGGCCCGCATCCACGAGCTCACCGGCCTCGAGTTCCCCGAGGAGGACCTGGAGGGCGCGGTCGGCAAGATCGGCCCGGTGTCCCGGATCGTCAACGCCACCCTGCGGAACACCGCCAACCCGACGATGTTGCGCGCAGGCTACAAGGCCAACGTCATTCCCTCGACCGCCGAGGCTGTCGTCGACTGCCGGGTGCTGCCCGGTCAGCAGGACACCTTCCGGGAGGAGGTCGCCGGGATCGTCGGTGACGACGTCGAGATCGACTGGGTGTGGCAGCCGCCGCTGGAATACCCGTTCGAGGGCAGCCTGGTGGACGCGATGATCGCCGCGGTCTCCGCCGAGGACCCGGACGGCGTCGCCGTGCCGTACATGCTCTCCGGCGGCACCGACAACAAGGCGTTCGACCGGCTGGGCGTCGCCGGTTACGGGTTCTCGCCGATGCGACTGCCCGCCGACCTCGACTTCACCGCGCTGTTCCACGGCGTCGACGAGCGCATCCCGGTGGACGCGCTGACCTTCGGGGTCCGGGTCCTGGACCGGCTGATCCGGACCTGCTGAGACGTCAGGATCCCGGCATCGCCAGCCGCACCAGCGCCGTCGTCAACGCCGCGAGCCCGACGACGACCAGGAACGGCGCCCGCCGCCACACGGCGATCCCGGCCACCGCCAGGCCAGCGGCCCTGGCGTCCAGCACCAGCTGCGAACCGGTCGAGAACGTCTGCACCGCCACGAGTGCCGCGAGGAGCACGATCGGCAGCAGTGCGGAGATGCGGTGCACCAGGGGCCGGCGCAGCACCGATTCCGGCACCGACACGCCGGCCAGCTTGAGCAGGTAG
>JBIOVW010000674.1:0-3861 GCA_044867945.1 Nakamurella sp.
CGACGCGATGGCGAAGAACACCGTGAGGCCGATGAACAGCCACGTCTCCACCCGCAGGCCGCCCTTGGCGGCCTCCGGCTTGTCGGGCTTGGTCGAGTGAGCGGCGTTCATCAGTTGCCCCCTGGCACGGGCTCGTCGGCACCCTTGGCGGTCCGGTCGGTGTTCATCGGGGCGGTGGTGGTCGCCACCGGTGCGCACAGCTCACCGCAGGAGGAGATCTCCTGGCCCGTGGCGGTCAGCGCCTCGGCGGTGGAGTACGGCGCGCCCGTCTCCGGGTTGAGGGTCTGCCGGAAGTCCAGGTAGGTGTCGTAGACGTCCTGCGGAACGGCCCGCACCTCGAAGTTCATCGACGAGTGGTAGGTGCCGCAGAGCTCCGCACAGCGGCCGACGAACGCCCCGGTCTGCTCGATGGTGTTCTGGAACTGGTTCTCGGTCTGGTTCTGCTCCGGGTACGGGAACACGTCGCGCTTGAACAGGAAGTCGATCGTCCAGAACGAGTGGACGACGTCCTTGGACCGCAGGTCGTACTGGATGACCCGGTTGACCGGCAGCACCAGGATGGGGATCTCCTCGCTCGTCCCGATCGTGTGCACCTCGTCGCCGCCGGGCACCGTGGTCCCGGGGTAGCTGAAGTCCCAGTTCCACTTGAAAGCGACCACGTCGACGGTGACGTCGGGGTTCGGCTGCTTTTCCAGGGCGACGTTCTCGGTGGTCACCGTGAAGTAGAAGAGCACGAACACCATCGCGAACGGAACGGCGGTGTACACCAGCTCCAGGGGGAGGTTCTCCTTGGTCTGCTTGGGGTACAGCGGGCCGCTCTTGCGCTTGTGGTAGACGATGAACGCCCAGAACATCAGGCCCCAGACGATGACGCCGACGACCAGCGCGGCGATGGTCGCACCCTGCCAGAACTCGCGCATGCGCGTCGCTTCCGGGGTGATGCCCATCGGCCAGCCCCAGGTCGGCAGGTCGGCGAACGAGCAGCCGCTGACCAGCACCGAAACGACGCCGAGCAATCCGGCGAGGAGGATCCGCCGCCGCGCGCGGGACCGAGTCACGTGCGTCCTTCCTCTCAAGCCTGGAGTGTTTCAGGTGGGAGATTACCTTCCCCCCTTCGGTTGCACCCGGCCGGGCGGGCCGCGAGTTCTACGGGATGTCGAGGGTTTGCGGTGCGCCGCGAAGGCGGGGCGGTCACACCGTCGTCATGGGTCACCGGAGATACTGGCCGAGTGTGCGGACTGATGGGCTTCGTCTCCGGATCGGGCCATGCGGCCACCCGGGTCGACGCGGTGGACGCGGGCATGCGCTGCGCCCGGCACCGCGGACCCGACGAACATGGCACCTGGCACGACGACGACGTCGTCTTCGGGTTCAACCGGCTCTCCATCATCGACCTGGAACACTCGCACCAGCCGCTGCGCTGGGGCCCGCCGGAGGCGCCCGACCGCTACGCGCTGGTGTTCAACGGTGAGATCTACAACTACCTGGAACTGAGGGAGACACTGCGCTCCCAACACGGCGCCGAGTTCCGGACCGAAGGCGACGGCGAGGCGATCGTTGCGGCCTACCACCACTGGGGACAGGCCGCGGTCGCCCGACTGCGGGGCATGTTCGCGTTCCTCATCTGGGATACCCGGGATCGGGTGTTGTTCGGCGCCCGCGACCCGTTCGGGATCAAACCGCTGTTCGTGGCGCAGCTGCCGGACGGGGTGGCGTTCTCCTCCGAGGCCAAGGGGCTGCGGGAGCTGACCGGACAGGCCAGGGTGAACGTTCCCGCCCTGCAGCACTACCTGGTGCTGCAGTACGTGCCCGAGCCGGCCACCATGGACCCCTCGATCCGCAAGATCGAGTCCGGCACCCACGTGACCGTCCGGCCGGGCCGGCCGATGGCGACAAAGCGGTATTTCAACCCGGTGTTCAAGGCCCGACCGGCGATCTCCGACGCCGAACGCACCGCTTTGTACCAGCGCATCGCCGAGGTCATGGACGACTCGGTGGCCAAGCACATGCGCGCGGACGTCACGGTCGGCGCCTTCCTGTCCGGGGGCATCGATTCCACCGCGATCGCCGCGCTGGCCAAGCGCTACAACCCGGACCTGCTGACCTTCACCACCGGGTTCGAACGGGAGGGCTTCTCCGAGGTCGACGTCGCCGCCGAATCGGCAGCGGCGATCGGCGTCAAGCACATCGTGCGGACCGTGTCCGAGCATGAGCTGACCGCCACGCTGCCGCTGATCGTCTGGTACCTGGACGACCCGGTCGCCGACCCGGCGCTGGTCCCGCTCTACTTCGTGGCCAACGAGGCCCGCAAGCACGTCAAGGTGGTGCTGTCCGGGGAGGGCGCGGACGAGCTGTTCGGCGGGTACAACATCTACCGCGAGCCGATGAGCCTGCGCTCGATCACCGCGCTGCCGGGCGGGTTGCGCAAGGGCCTGGCCGCGGTCGGCCGGGCGCTTCCCGACGGCTTCCGGGGCCAGGACATGCTGCGCCGCGGGTCGCTGGAGTTGGAGGACCGGTACTACGGCAACGCACGGATCTTCCGGGAGGAGCACCTGTCCGGCGGGCTGCTGCGCACCTACGACCCGGCCCGCTCGTTCCGTGACATCACCGACCCGGTGTACGCGCACACCCGCGATGTGGACCCGATCGCCCGGATGCAGCACGTCGACCTGTTCACCTGGCTGCGTGGCGACATCCTGGTCAAGGCCGACAAGATGACGATGGCCAACTCGCTGGAGCTGCGGGTGCCGTTCCTGGACAAGGAGGTCTTCGAGGTCGCCAGGACCGTGCCTGCGGACCAGAAGGTGACCAAGAGCACCACGAAGCTCGCGCTGCGTCGGGCGATGGAGCTGGTGGTGCCGCCGCACGTGCTGCACCGGCGCAAGCTCGGCTTCCCGGTGCCGATCCGGCACTACCTGGCCGAGGGTTCCTACGAGTGGGCGCGGGACATCATCACCTCGGCGCACACCGACGAGTACCTGGATCCGGCCGCGGTGCTCGCGATGCTGGACGCCCACCGGGCCGGCGACGCCGACCACTCGCGGCGGATCTGGACGATTCTCGTGTTCATGATCTGGCACGGCATCTTCGTCACCGGCCAGATCACCCCGGAGATCCCCGAGCCGGTCTACCCGGTCCGGCTCTAGCGCCGCTGCCTTTACCAGCCCACCGCGACCGCGATATCACCCGCGGCCTCCTCGCCGTAGGCATCCGCCAACCGCACCCTGGCCACGTCGGCGTCCAGCTGGTACTCCTGCGTGCCGACGGTCTCCAGCGTGAGGGTGGCCATCAGCGAGCCCAGCTGCGCGGACCGCTCGAAGGTCAGACCCAGCGCCCGGCCGGACAGGAACCCGGCCCGGAACGCGTCGCCGACGCCGGTCGGATCGGTCTTGGACTTCTCCGGCAACGCAGCCACGGCCAGCCGGCTGCCGTCGGCGGCGACGATCTCCACACCCTTCGAGCCCAGGGTGGTCACCCGGTAGCCGACCGCGTCCAGCACCGCCCGGTCCGACCAGCCGGTCTTGGACTGCAACAGACCCAGCTCGTAGTCGTTGGTGAGCAGCAGGTCCGCCCCCCGCACCAGCTCGGCGGCGTCATCACCCTCGATTCGGGCCAGCTGCTGGGAGGGGTCGGCCGCGAACCGGTAGCCGCGCTCCCGGCACTCCTGCGAATGCCGCACCATCGCGGCCGGATCATCGGCCGAGATCACCACCAGATCAAGCCCGCCGTAGGCGGCGGCGACCGGCTCGAGCTCGATCTCCCGGGCCCGGGCCATCGCGCCGGCGTAGAAGGAGGCGATCTGGTTCATGTCGTCGTCGGTGGTGCAGACGAACCGGGCCGTCTGCACGTCGTCGCACAGGT
>JBIOVW010000675.1:0-7891 GCA_044867945.1 Nakamurella sp.
GCTCCGTCACCGGAATTGTGCATCCGGTGCAGCAGTGCGATCTCCCACTCCGCGACGGTCATGTCCTCGCCCAGGACCTCGGCGGCGCGCCGACGCATCGGCACCACCGCGTCCGCGCTGGCCCGCATGGCGTCCTCGGATTCCCAGGATGTGGTGGCGATACAACGGCCGGACTCCCGCTCCAGCATCACCGACATGCCGAGACACCCATCCATGGCCAGCAGAGCCGGCATCACCTCGTCACGGACCAGGGCCATGCCGGCGTCGAGCCGATCCGGGCTGGACAGGAAGGTAGTTGAACGTGCGTGCACGATCACACCCCCTCAGGGTGCGATGCGGCGCCCCGGCGGCGCCGCGGGACCGACCCCACGATCCTCGCCGAATGGATCTCCCGCAATCCCCCGTCCGGTCGGGAAGGGGTCACTGGAGCGTGCTCGTGACCGGGCAAGGATTCGGACCATCGGCTGTAGCCCGCGCCCATCCCGGCCGCGCTGATCGAAGACCCACTCCAGGCGCCGATTTGTCCGGTTCAGTGGAACTTCGATCAGCGCGGGTGGCCGACTCCTGCGCGACCTGCGGGGGGCCACTCCCCGGCGACCCGGATTCACCCCCGCCGCGGCCGGGCGGCGTGATCGGCGACGGCGGAACAGAATCGGGGGATGCACGACGACACCGCCCGGGTGCTCGCCCGGGTCGAACGCACCCTGGCCGACCGGATACGTCCCGCGGTCCACCGGCTGCGCTCACCGTTGACCATCGGCCAATGGGAGGCACCCGGCGAACCGGTCCCGTTCGCCGAGGCGATCACCCACCCGTTCACCTCTGCCGCCGCGGGCGAACCCTGGGGGCGGCCGTGGGGCACCACCTGGTTCCACGTCACCGGCACGGTGCCGGCCGAGTGGCCACCCGGCGGCGACGGCATCGAGGTGGTCGTCGACCTCGGGTTCAACGCGGCCGCGCCGGGCTTCCAGGCGGAGGGGCTGGCCTTCCGGCCGGACGGTGTGGTGCTCAAGGGCATCGAACCCCGCAACAATCACGTGCCGCTGACCGCCGCGCCGGGCGATCCCGTCGACCTGTTCATCGAGGCGGCCGGCAATCCCGATATCGGCGGCGGCGCGGTGTCGTTCACGCCGACCCCGCTCGGCGACCCGGCCACCGCCGGCACCGAGCACCTGTACCGGCTCGGCGGCATCGACCTGCGACTGCTGGACCGGCAGGTGTGGGAACTCGGGCGGGACCTGTGGACCCTGACCGGCCTGCTGAACACCCTGCCCGAGCACGAGGGCCGCCGCGCCGACATCGCCCGGGCACTCGACCGGGCGATGCACGCCCTTGACCCCTGGTGCGTCTCGGCCACCGCAACGGCCGCCCGGGCCGAGCTGGCGGCGGTGCTGGCCAGGCCCGCCGCCGCGTCCGCGCACCGGGTGGCGGCGATCGGACATGCGCACATCGACTCGGCCTGGCTGTGGCCCGTCCGGGAGACGATCCGCAAGTGCGCCCGCACCTTCGCCAACGTGCTGCAGCTGATCCAGGAGCGGCCGGATCTGAAATTCGCCTGCTCGTCGGCGCAGCAGTACGCCTGGATCAAGGAGCACTACCCCGAACTGTTCGAACGCATCCGGCAGCAGGTCGCGCACGGCCGGTTCATCCCGGTCGGCGGCATGTGGGTGGAATCGGACACCAACCTGCCCGGCGGGGAGGCGTTGGTCCGCCAGTTCCTGGCGGGAACGTCGTTCTTCCTGACCGAGTTCGGGTTCGAACCGACGGAGGTGTGGCTGCCCGACTCGTTCGGCTACACGGCCGCGCTGCCGCAGATCGCGGTCGCCGCGGGCAAGCGCGCCATGCTGACCCAGAAGCTGTCCTGGAACGACACGAACCGCATGCCGCACCACAGCTTCTCGTGGGAGGGCATCGACGGGACACGGATCTTCACGCACTTCCCTCCGGTTGCCACCTACGTCTCGCAGATCGCCGGCGACGAGCTCGCCAGGGCGGCCCGCGGCTACGCCGAGAAGGGTGTGGGCAGCATCTCTCTCGTGCCGTTCGGGTGGGGCGACGGCGGCGGGGGGCCGACCAGGGAGATGATGGCGGCGATCGACCGCACCGCCGACCTGGAGGGTTCACCGCGGGTGGCGGTGACGGCACCGGTCGACTTCTTCGCCGAGGCCGAGGGCGAACTCGTCGAGCCGCCGGTATGGCGCGGCGAGCTCTACCTGGAACTGCACCGCGGCACGTACACGTCGCAGGCCCGCAGCAAGCGCGCCAACCGCCGCACCGAACACCTGCTGCGGGAGGCCGAGCTGTGGGCGACCACCGCGGCCCTTCGATGCGGAGCGGACTACCCCTACGACGAGCTGCGCCGCTGCTGGGAAGCACTGCTCCTGGGCCAGTTCCACGACATCCTGCCCGGCTCGTCGATCAACTGGGTGTACCGGCAGAACGAGCGTGATCTCGCCGATGCGGCCAGCACGCTGTCCGCCGTCATCGAACGCAGCCTGCGGGCGCTGACCGGTGACGGTTCGACGCCCATGGCGGCCAACGCCGGGCCGTTCCCGGTCCAGGGGGTCGCCGGCCTGGCGGTCGGCCCGTCGGTGCCAGCCGGAACGACCTCCGCCACGACGGACGGCGACCAGATCCTGGTGGTGTCGGCCTGGATCCGGGCTCGGCTGGACCGGTCGGGCCGGCTGGTGTCGCTGGTGGACGTGGCAACCGGCCGGGAGTTCGTCCCGCCCGGCGCGTTCGGCAACGAGCTGCAGCTGTTCCGGGACACCCCGAACCGCTGGGACGCCTGGGACATCGATGAAAGCTACCGGCGCAACCGGATCGAGCCGACCGGGCCGGTCCGGATCGACTTGAACGGTGACGCCGTGATCATCGACCGGGTGGTCGGCGATTCGCCCGTCCGGCAACGGGTCGGCCTGGCACCCGATCGGCCGGCGGTGCTGATCCACACCACGGTCGACTGGCGCGAGAACCAGAAGCTGCTCAAGCTGGCGTTCGCCGTCGACGTGCACGCCGACCATGCGACGTCGGAGATCGCGTTCGGGCATCTGGACCGGCCGACCCACGAGAACACCTCCTGGGATGCGGCCCGGTTCGAGACGTGCGCGCACCGGTGGATGCGGCTGGCCGAACCAGGCGCCGGCCTGGCGGTGGCCAACGACCGGGTCTACGGGCACGACGTCCGCCGGGTCGCCCGACCCGGCGGCGGCACCTACTCGGTGCTCCGGCAGTCGCTACTGCGGGCACCACGCTTCCCGGATCCCCACGCGGACAACGGCAGTCATGACTTCCACAGCACGGTCCGGGTCGCACCCGACGTGCTGCACGCCGTGCGGGAGGGGTACCTGGTCAACCTGCCGCCGCGGCACGTCCGCGGGGAACGCCCGGTCGACCCGTTGGTCACGGTGTCGAACCCGGCGATCGTGGTGGAGGCGGTCAAGCTCGCCGAGGACCGCTCGGGTGACGTGATCGTGCGGATCTACGAAGCCCGCGGCGGCCGCGCCTCCGGCGCCGTCACCCTCGACGGGGCCGCGTCCATCCGGTCGACCGATCTGCTGGAGCGACCGGGCGGATCGGTGTCGGTCGAGGCCGACACTGCGTCGCTGGATCTCCGGCCGTTCGAGATCGTCACCCTGCGAGCCCGTTTCCGCTGAGCCGAACGGCAACGTCGAGCCGCGCGTCACGCGCCCGGCAGCGTCTGCTGCAGGCGTCCCGCCACCTGGCTCACGAACCCGGCCGGGTCGGCCAGTTCACCACCCTCGGCCAGCAGCGCCAGACCGTAGAGCACATGCGCGGTCTCGGCCAGCCCCGGGTCGTCCGGCCGCTGCCGCCGCGCCTCCCGCAGCCCGGTGACCAGCGGATGCTGCGGGTTCAGCTCAAGGGTCCGCTTCACCACCGGCGGCTGCTGGCCCATCGCCCGGTACATCTTCTCCAGCGTGGGCGTCAGGTCGCCGGGATCGCCGACCAGGCAGGCCGCCGAGGTGGTGAGCCGGTGCGACAGCCGGACCTGCTTGACGTCGTCGATCAGGGTGGCGGTCAACCAGCCGAGCAGGTCGGCGAAATCCTTCGCGGTGTCCTCGTCGACCTCCGCGCCGCCCAGGTCGACCTCGCCCTTGGCTATCGAGGTGAACGACTTGCCGTCGAAGTCCGGGACGGCGTCCACCCAGATCTCGTCGACCGGGTCGGTGAGCAGCAGCACCTCGTAGCCCTTGGCCCGGAACGCCTCCATATGCGGAGAGGACTCCAGCGCAGTGCGGGATTCGCCGGTGATGTAGTAGATGTCGCTCTGCCCCTCCGGCATCCGCGACACGTAGTCGCCCAGGGTGGTCGGCTTCTCCGGGTCGTTCGTGGACGCGAACGAGCAGATCTCCAGGATCGCCGGCCGGTTGTCCGGGTCGGCCAGCAGACCCTCCTTGACCGCCCTGCCGAACTCCGCGTTGAAGGTCGCGAACTTCTCCGGCTCGTCGTCCCGCATGGTCTTGACCGTCGACAGCACCTTGCGCACCAGGCGGTTCCGGATCAGCCGGATCTGCCGGTCCTGCTGCAGGATCTCGCGGGAGATGTTCAGCGACAGGTCGTTCGCGTCGACGACGCCCTTGACGAAACGCAGGTACTCGGGGACCAGCGCCTCGCAGTCGTCCATGATGAAGACCCGCTTGACGTACAGCTGCACGCCGCGCTTGGCGTCCCGCCAGTACAGGTCCATCGGGGCGTGGCCGGGGATGAACAGCAGCGCCTGATATTCGAAGGTGCCCTCGGCGGACAGCCGGATGGTCTGCAGCGGCTCCTGCCAGTCGTGGCTGACGTGCCGGTAGAACTCGTGGTACTCCTCGTCGGACACCTCGCTCTGCGGGCGGGCCCACAGCGCCTTGCGGGAGTTGACGGTCTCCGGTTCCGGTAACGCCTCGACCGTCTGCTCGTCGTCGGAGGCCGGCGGTGGGGTGAGCGGGATCATCCGGATCGGCCAGGTGATGAAGTCGGAGTACCGCTTGATGATGCGGCGGACCGTCGCCGGGTTCGAGTAGTCGTGCAGCTCGTCCTCGGTGTCCTCGGGCTTGAGGTGCAGGGTGACCGAGGTGCCCTGCGGCGCGTCATCGAGGTCGGAGATGGTGTAGCTGCCCTCGCCGCTGGACTCCCACCGCACGCCGTGGTGGGCGCCGGCCTTGCGGGTGATCAGCACGACCTTGTCGGCGACCATGAAGCTGGAGTAGAAGCCGACGCCGAACTGACCGATCAGCTCCGCCGACGCCTGCTCCGATTGGCCGGACTCCCGGGCCTCCCGCAGCTTGGCCAGCACCTCGCTGGTGCCGGACCGGGCGATGGTGCCGATGAGGTCCACGACCTCCTCGCGGCTCATCCCGATGCCGTTGTCGGCCACGGTCACGGATCGCTCGACCGGATCCGTGGCCACGGTGATGTGCAGGTCGTCGGTGTCGACCTCCAGGTCCTTGTCCCGGAACGCGGCCAGCCGCAGCTTGTCCAGGGCGTCGGAGGAGTTGGAGATCAACTCCCGGAGGAAGACGTCCTTGGACGAGTAGATCGCGTGGATCATCAGGTGGAGCAGCTGGCGGGCCTCCGCCTGGAATTCGATCGTCTCGGTCGACATTGCGTGGGGTGTCCTCTCGAACATCAGGCCAATCGTGCACCGGACACCCTATTTCAGGTTCAGGGCGGCGGCTGCAACCGGATCACCCGGTCGGTGCCGCTGCCGTTGCTGGTGGTGATCCACAGCGAGCCGTCGCCCCGCCCCTGCACCCCGCGCACCCGTCCGTAGGTACCCACCAGGGTGGACACCGCGGAGGTGACCGTCCGGCCCGAAACGGTGAGCTTCCAGACCCGCTCGCCGCGCAGCGCGCCGACGTAGAAGTGGTCGCCGGCCCAGGTGATGCCGGACGGCGACGCCTCGGCGGGGGTCCAGGTCCACGCCGGATTCTTGAATCTGGCGTCGTTGCACATGCCCTCACAGGTCGGCCAGCCGTAGTTCGCACCGTTGACGATGTTGTTCACCTCGTCCCGCGCGCTCTGCCCGAGTTCGGACGCCCACAACGCGTCCCACCGCTGGTCGAACACCAGATCCTGGACGTTGCGGTGGCCGATCGAGAACACCCGCCCCCAGCGGTTGCCCGGCGCCGCGCGGCCGTTGGAATCGACCTTGAGCACCTTTCCGCCGAGACTGGAAGTGTTCTGCGCCAACGACGAGTCACCCGTGTCGCCGGTGCCGATGAACAAGTAGCCGCCCCGCTTGTGGATGAGCCCGCCGCCGTTGTGGATCCGCGCCTTCGGGATGCCGGTGACGATCGGCACGGGGCGGGCACCGGATCCGTAGACCAGCCGGGCGACCCGGTTGTCCGTGGCGGTCGTGTAGTAGATGAAGTAGACCTTGCTGGTCGCAAAGTTCGGCGCCGGGGTGATGCCCAACAGGCCACCCTCGCCGCCCGGGACCGCTTCGGTCACCGTGTAGACGACCCTCGGTGTGCGTCCGACACCGACCAGCCATATCCGTTTGGAGTCCCGCTCGGTGACCAGTGCGGTGCCGTCCGGCAGCGGGGCGATTCCCCAGGGGATGCTCAGCCCGGAGGCCAGCGTGGTGGCCGCGGCGGCCGCCTGCCGCAACGCGGCGGGCATCGCCGTCGGCGACGCCTGGGCGGCGGAGACCGGGAGAGCCAGCAGGACGGCGAGCAGCGGGACCAGCATTCTGCGGATTCGGACCATCGGGGTGAACCTCCTCGGCGATGCACGCTGGGTAATGCCAGCATGACAGATCGTGACCGAGGACTGGCCAGGTGTCCAGCGTCCACGCCCGCCCGCCGATCGACGAGGTGGTCGACCACTCCTACCCGGGCGTCACTGCTCCCGAATCCCCCAGGGCGAGCCGTACTCGTTCACCAGGTCCAGGAACGGCTTGGGCGACAACGCCTCCGGCCCGAGCACCCCGACACCCGACCAGGCGCCGGCCGCCATCAGCTCCAGCGCGACCACCGGATTCAGAGCGGTCTGCCAGACCACCGCCTGCGCCCCGTACTCGCGCATCGACCACTCGTTGTCGACCACGTGGTACAGGTACACCTCGCGCGGCGCGTCGTCCGTGCCCAGGCCCTTGACCCACAGCCCGGCGCAGGTCTTCCCGGACATCCGGTCGCCCAACAACGCGGGATCGGGCAGCACGGCGGCCACCACGTCCCGCGGGGATACGACGACGTCCCGGACGGTGACCGGGTCGGTGCGGTCCAGGCCGAGCTTGTGCAGCACCTGCAGCACCTGGATGAACTCCTCGCCGAGGCCGTACTTGAAGGTGACCCGATCCGCGTCGATCCAGCGGGGCATCAGCAGCACCTCCTCGTGCTCGACGTTGACACACTCCACCGCGCCGATGCCTTCGGGGAACTCGAACACCTCGGGCTCGCTGAACGGCTCGGTGGTGAACCAGCCGCGGTCCCTCTCCCAGATCACCGGGGGGTTCAGGCACTCCTCGATGGTCGTCCAGATCGAGAAGGAGGGTGCGAAGTCGTAGCCGTCGACGACGAGGTTGGCGCCGTCGCGCACTCCGATCTCGTCGATCTCGCTGAAGAGCTCGTCGGCGGCGTACCGCGCGAACACGTCCGCGGCGCCGGGTTCCACGCCCACGCCCACCAGCGCCAGCTGTCCGCGGCTCTCCCACACGTCGGCGATCGCGAACTGGTCGTCGCCGAGCTTCACGCCGACCTCCTCGAAGGGGTTCGTCGGATGCGGCTCGGAAAGCGTCATCGCCATGTCGAGGTAGGTCACGCCGGCCTCGAAGCACGCGTCGAAGATCGGCACGTTGAAGAGCGGGTCGACCGCGTTCAGGACCGCGTCGGCCTTCGTCTCGCCGATCAGGGCGACGACGGCGTTCTTGCTCGATGCGTCGATC
>JBIOVW010000676.1:0-6501 GCA_044867945.1 Nakamurella sp.
CAACGCGCACAACGGTTACGGCGACTTCATCGACCTGAAGGCGGCCACCGTCGCCGACTGCGCCGAGTTCTTCGACACCTACTACACACCGGCCAATGCCGTGCTCACCGTGTGCGGGGACTTCGACCCGGCGCAGGCGGGGGAGTGGGTGGAGCGGCATTTTCACGACATCCCGTTCCGCCCGGCGCCGGTCCGGCCGTCCTTCGCCGAGCCGGCCCCCACCGGGGTGCTGCGGGGCGATCATCTGGATCCGCACGCCCCCGCCCCGGCCCTGGCCGTCGGCTGGCGGTTGCCGGATCCGGTCGCCGACCTGTCGGGCTACCTGGCGTTCATCGCGCTGGCCGGCCTCCTGTCCGACGGCGAGTCGTCCCGCCTGCAGTCGACGGTGGTCGCCGAACAGAACCTGGCCACCGACCTGTGGGCCACCCCGGGTCTGCTGGGTGGACCCCTGGACGCCCGGGACCCCGACGTGTTCGTGCTCGGGGCGATCCACGCGGTCGACGTGCCCGCCGAGGCCGTCATCGACGCCAGCGTCGAGCAGATCGGTCGCGTCGCAGCGGACGGCCCGACGGCCGACGAACTGCAGCGGGCACTGGCCCGGTTCACCTCGTCGCTGTACCGGGACAACGACGGGATCGCCAGCCGCACTCGGTCACTCGGATCGTTGGAACTGTTGCACGGCCGGGCCGAACTGCTCGGCGAGTTGCCGACGCTGCTGTCCGCGCTCACCGCCGACGACATCGCCGCCGCGGCGGCCGCGCTCGACCCGCACCGGTGCGCGGTGCTGCGGGTGCTGCCCGATCCGACCGGAGCGGGGGAGGGTCGGTGACCCGCTCGGCCGAGGAGATCGGACGCACATCTCGGGGTCCGCGCTCGGTGCCCGACCTGGTTCCCGGGGCCGCCGGCAAGGTGCCCACGGTGGCCAGGGCGGTGCTGGAGAACGGACTGACCGTGCTGGCCGCACGCAAGCCGCGCAGTCCCCTGGTGGAGGTGCGGCTGCGGGTGCCGTTGGCGGGCCCGAGCCGGGTGCACGCCGCCCGGGCCGAGTTGCTGGCCGCGACCATCCTGCTGGGCACCGCGAACCGGGACCGCCGCCAGGTGGACGCCGACCTGGCCGCGGTCGGCGGGCACCTGGATGCGAGCGTCGACCCGCAGCGGCTGCTGGTGTCCGGGTCGGTGCTGGCGTCCGGCCTGCCCATCCTGCTCGACGTGCTGGCCGACACGCTCACTGCCGCCGCCTACCGCCCGTCGGACATCACCGGCGAGCGGGCGCGGCTCGTCGAGCACCTGATGATCTCGGCCGCGCAGCCGGCGTCGATGGCCCATCGGATGCTGCAGGAACGGCGGTTCGGCGAGCATCCCGCCGCCTGGGACATCCCGGAGGCCGAGCTGGTCGCCAAGGTCGGGGTGGCCGCCGTCCGTGGCCTGCACGCCCGGGCGGTGGTGCCGGCCGGGTCCACGCTGACCCTGGTCGGCGATCTGAGCCCGAGCCGTGCGCTGGCGGTGACGGCCGAGGCGCTGTCCGGCTGGACCTCCGATCGGCCGGCCCGGACGCTGATCCCACCCCCGGCGATCACCGGGGACTCGACGCTCGCCGTGCACCGCGCCGGCGCGGTCCAATCACAGGTCCGGCTGTCCGGACCGGCCGTCACCCGGTCCGACCCGGCATATCCGGCTCATCAGCTGGCGAACCTCGTCTACGGCGGCTACTTCTCGTCTCGGCTGGTCGAGAATCTGCGCGAGGACAAGGGTTTCACGTACCACGCGCGATCGACGCTGGAGTTCTGGCCGGAACGGGCGGCGGTGTCGATCAGCTTCGACACCAACACCGACGCCACCGCTCCGGCCCTGCTCGAGGCGCGGTACGAACTGGGCCGGCTGAGCCTGCGACCGCCCACCGATCAGGAGGTCGAATCCGCCCGGAACTACTCGCTGGGCACCCTGGCCACCTCGCTGGCCACCCAGGCCGGACTCGCGTCGACGCTGTCGATGCTCGCCGGTAACGGGCTGGACGAGACCTGGCTGCGCGAACACCCGCGGCGGTTGGCCGCGACCACGGTGGAGCAGGTCGCCGTTGCGGCATCGACGATGCTCGCGCCGGCCGCCTTCACCGGGGTGGTGGTCGGCGACCTGGATGCCATCGCCGGCGGGTTGCGGGCGCTCGGCTCGGTGACCCTTCCATGAGCAGGTCGGCGGCATGACCGAGTTCCGGATGCAGGTGCCGACCCTGTCCCGCGGGGTGATCGACAGGTCGGAGGACGTGCGCCACCCCGCCCGGGTCCGCCGGGCCTGGTCCACCGCGCGGGTGCTCGTGCTCGACGATGCCGGCCGCGCGGAGTGGGACGGCGTTGCGCTGCGCCAGCTCCCGGCCGTGTCGGTGGCCGACGAACCACCCCGGGACGCCGTGTTGCTCGGTGAGCTCGACGGGGTCGACCACTGGGCGGTCCGCGGCCAGGTCGACGGCAATCGGGCCGGTCTGCGGGAGATCGGCGCGGTGCTGTCCGACACCGACGCAGGGCTGTTCACCACCGCGACCGCGCTGCTCACCTGGCACGGCGCGGCGCCCTACTGCCCCCGCTGCGGGTTGCGCAGCGCCCCGCGGCTCACCGGTTGGTCCCGGGTCTGCCCGAACGACCACGAGGACTTCCCGCGCACCGATCCGGCCGTCATCGTGCTGGTGCACGACGGCGGCGACTCGATCGTGCTGGCCCGCCAACCGATCTGGCCGCCCGGGCGGGTGTCGGTGCTCGCCGGGTTCGTCGAGGCGGGGGAGTCGCTCGAGGCCGCGGTGGTCCGGGAGATCCACGAGGAGGTCGGTCTGCGGGTCCGCGAGGTGACCTACCTCGGGTCGCAACCCTGGCCGTTCCCCCGGTCGCTGATGGTCGGCTTCGCCGCCCGCGCCGACCGCGACGACGATCTCCGGCCACGGGTCGGCGAGATCGAGTCGGCGCGCTGGGTGGACCGGGCGACCGTCCGGCAGTTGATCGAGGCCGACCAGGACAACTGGCTCTCGGCGGTGCCGAACCAGACGCCGAACCAGACGCCGGGGCTGACCCCGCGGGAGCGGGACAACGCCGCCCCGGTCGACGCCGGCACCGCGTTCGCCGCCATCCTGCCCGGCCAGGTCTCCATCGCCCGGCGAATGATCGATGCCTGGGCCGCCGTCGGCTGAGGGCGACGTCGGGCCTGCGTCCGGTTCCGAACTCCACCCGGCTGCCGCTGCCTGCTTGGTGTGGTTCGCGCCACTTTCCGGCAGGTCGCGCCACAAATTCCCGGCGCGACCTGCGTATTTGTGGCGCGGAGCGGCCGCCTTGGTCAAAGCTCCGGTTGGAGTTGCGGCGGCCGGTCGGCCCGATCCCTGGAGTCGTACGGCTGTGCAAGCATGGAGCGGTGAGCGCGGACCAGCTGGCGGGACTCGACGACGGGCAGCGCGCCGCGGTGCTGGCCCCCTCCGGCCCGGTGTGCGTGCTGGCCGGGGCCGGCACGGGCAAGACCCGCACCATCACCCACCGGATCGCGCACCTGGTGTCGACCGGCGCGCACCCGGTGTCCGAGGTGCTCGCGGTCACCTTCACCACCCGCGCCGCCGGGGAGATGCGGCTGCGGCTGCGCGCCCTCGGCGTCCCCGGCGTGCAGGCCCGCACGTTCCACTCTGCCGCGCTCAAACAGCTGCGCTACTTCTGGCCGCGTGCGGTCGGCGGCCAGCCGTGGCCGGTGCTGGAGCACAAGCTGCGGCTGGTCGCGCTCGCCGCCCGCCGGGCGGGCGCCGGTACGGACGCGGCGACCCTGCGCGACCTGGCCGGCGAGATCGAGTGGTCCAAGGCGAGCCTGGCCGGGCCCGACCAGTATCTGTCGGCGGTGGCCAGGACCCGACGGGACACCCCCCTGCCGGCCGAGACCGTGGCCAAGGTGTTCGCCGACTACGAGCAGGTCAAGCAGCAGGCCGAGCAGTTGGACTTCGACGACCTGCTGCTGCACACCTGCGCCGTGCTGGAGGACGATCGGGACGTCGCCGCCGAGTTCCGCGCGCGGTACCGCTGCTTCGTGGTCGACGAGTACCAGGACGTCACCCCCTTGCAGCAGCGGCTGCTGGACGCCTGGCTGGGCGGTCGGGACACGGTCACCGTGGTCGGCGATGCCAACCAGACGATCTACTCGTTCGCCGGGGCCACCCCGAAGTACCTGCTCGGCTTCGAGAAGCGTTATGCCAACGCGCAGGTCGTCAAGTTGGAGCGGGACTACCGGTCGACGCCGCAGGTGGTCGGACTGGCCAACCGGATCATCGCGGGCGCCTCCGGGGCCACCACGCGTCACCGCCTCAGGTTGACCGCCGTCCTGCCCGACGGTCCGGCGGTGACCTTCGACGAGCATCCCGACGAGCCCACCGAGGCGCAGGCGGTCGCCACCGCCTGCGCGGCGCTGATCGAGGCCGGCACTCCGGCCGCCGAGATCGCCGTGCTGTACCGGATGAACGCCCAGTCCGAGGTCCACGAGGATGCGCTGTCGGCCGTCGGTGTGCCGTACGTCGTGCGCGGCGGCGAGCGGTTCTTCGCCCGGCCCGAGGTGCGCCAGGCGATCGGCGCCCTGCGCGCCGCCGGCGGCAGAGCCGATGAGCCGGCGGCGGACCAGGCATCGGCCGGCGATCTGGTGCCCCGGGTCCGGCAGGTGCTCGGCCAGGTCGGCCTGACCGACGAACCGCCGCCGTCCGGCGCCCTGCGCGACCGCTGGGACTCGCTGCTCGCGCTGGTCAGCCTCGCCGAGGAACTGGCGGCGGCCGACCCCGCCGCCACCGTGTCGTCGCTGGTCCGTGAGCTCGACCAGCGCGCAGAGGCCCAGCATGCGCCCTCGGCCCTCGGGGTCACCCTGGCCTCGCTGCACGCGGCCAAGGGCCTGGAATGGGACGCGGTGTTCCTGGTCGGACTGACCGACGGCACGTTGCCCATCCAGCACGCCGAAACCCCCGACGAGGTCGAGGAGGAGCGCCGGCTGTTCTACGTCGGTGTCACCCGGGCCCGATCGAAGCTCGCCCTGTCCTGGGCGCTGTCCCGCACCGAGGGTGGAAGGCGCAGCCGCCGGCGCAGCCGGTTCCTCACCGGCCTGGCCCCCGACTCTGCCCGACCCGCCCGACCCGACCGTGCGGGCCGTGCCCCGGGCCGGTGCCGGGTGTGCGGATCGGCGTTGCAGACGCCCATCCAGATCAAGTCCGGTCGGTGCGCGAAGTGCCCGTCCGGCGCCGACCCGGACCTGGTCGAGGCGTTGCGGGTCTGGCGAAAAGATCGGTCGACGCAGGCCTCCGTGCCGGCGTTCGTGGTCTTCTCCGACGCCACCCTGCTGGCCATCGCCGAGCGCAAGCCCACGGACAACGCGGCCCTGCTGGCCATCCCGGGCATCGGTCGGGCGAAGCTGGACGCCTATGGGTCGGACGTGCTGGCGATCGTCGGCCGGGTCGCGGTGGGAAGTTCCTGAGAGAATTCTCGGAAATTGGGTTGCGCCGCATCGGCGGCGCGACCTACTGTCGTTCACGTTGGTGCACCTGGGTCCTCATCCCGACGGTGCGGCAGCGGAGCAAGAAGCCGAGAAGCATGCTCTCCGCCCAGGCGGGGGCGTCGACGCAAAGGAGGTGCCGAATGTTCAATACGCGGATGACCAGCGGTTGGCTCGGTTCCTGCGTCGCGCACCTGCGGCGGATCGAGGGTCCGGCCGTTCTGGTGCGACTGCGCCACGATCAGGTCGACTTTCTCGGTGCCGACGCGATGCAGCGATTCGGAATCCCGACGGCCTGACCGGCTGCGCGCGCGTCACCTCCGCTGATTCGTCTGAAATCGGACGAATTTCTCGCTCGCCTGTATCTCACGGGCACTGAACCGACTCCGAGCCGTAGGCCGGCCCCCGCCCGGGACCGGACGGCCACCATCAACACCCTCACGGAGGCCCACCGTGATGCAACTGCTCGAACTGATCGACACCAGTCCGGACGACGATCTGCCGTGCCTGTCCGGGGACCCCGACCTGTTCTTCGCGGAACGGCCGGACGACCTGGAGCGGGCGAAGGCGCTGTGCGTCGACTGCCCGATCCGGCCACAGTGCCTGGCCGCGGCCCTCGACCGCGGCGAGCCCTGGGGCGTGTGGGGCGGCGAGATCTTCGATCACGGTGTCGTGATCGCCCGGAAGCGGCCGCGGGGGCGGCCCCGGAAGGTCGCGGCATGATCATCACCGTTCGAACGCATCGGCAAACGCAGCACCTCGGTCGTCACCGGCGGGCGGTACGCCCCGTCGGGCAAAGACTGTCACCACAACCGCATCAAACCAACAAGTCTGCAATCCGCCGTTCGGCGGATCATTCACGGAGGCATGACATGAGTTCTCTCATCGAAGATCTGGCACGGGATCGGATACGCCAGATCCAGCGTGACGTCGAGCGCAGCCGGCAGATCAGCCGGGCGAAGGCGGCCCGCAAGGCCCGCAAGGCCGAGTGACCCACCCGGCCCGGACGCCGGCCGG
>JBIOVW010000677.1:0-2476 GCA_044867945.1 Nakamurella sp.
ATCTCGGTGTCGACGAAGCCCGGGCCGATCGCGTTGACCGTGACGCCGAACTTGCCGAGCTCGATGGCGAGGGTCTTGGTGAAGCCCTGGATACCGGCCTTCGAGGCGGCGTAGTTGGCCTGCCCGCGGTTGCCGAGCGCCGAGATGCTCGAGATGTTGACGATGCGACCCCACTTGGCGTTGGTCATGTACTTCTGCACCGCGCGGGTCAGGAGGAACGGGCCCTTCAGGTTCACGGCCATGACCGCGTCCCAGTCGTCGTCCGTGAGCCGGAACAGCAGGTTGTCGCGGGTGATGCCGGCGTTGTTGACCAGCACGGTCGGTTCGCCCAGCTCCGCGACGACCCGCTCGACCGCGGCGTTCACCGAGTCGGTGTCGGCCACGTTGACGGCGATGCCCACGGCCCGCCCGCCGTTGGCCGCGATGCTCTGGGCCACCGCCTTCGCCCCGGCCTCCTCCATGTCGAGGACCGCTACGGCGAAGCCGTCGTCGGCCAGCCGCCGGGCGATGCCCGCGCCGATGCCGCGCGCCCCTCCCGTCACGATCGCTGTCCGGTTCTGGGATTCGCTCGCCATCTGCGTTCTCCTCTGCTAGAGCGCACCGCGACTCTGCGGCGCGCGTCACTGTACGAGGATGATCGGTATATCACGCATCAGCATGATATACCACACATCTCTCTGGTGGCCGGTGGCCTGTGGGTCTAGCGTCGTCGCCACGCTCGAACCACACACCTGCGTTCCGGTCCGAAGTACCGGGACGAAGGGCCCCGGTTCGGCCGACTTCGGCATCGACGCCCGTCGGGAGGAATCGCCGTGAGCACGGAAGCAATCCAGGCCGAGAACGCGCAGTCCACTGCCGAGGTGGCGGAAGGTGGCGAAGTGCTCGGGCTCCCGTCGATCGGGGAGACGATCGGCGGCTTGGCCGGACCACTGAGCCAGGGACAGGCGGTGGCACGGGAAGCGGCGCGGTTGAGCGGTGAGCTCGCGCGCATCGCCGTGGGTCGCTCCGACGTCGCCCCCGCCAAGGGCGACCGGCGCTTCAAGGATCCTGCGTGGTCGGGCAACCCGCTGTTCCAGCGGATCGAGCGCACGTACCTGGCCACCGCGGACGCCCTCACCAACGTGGTCGAGGAGTACAGCGAGAAGAACGCCGGCCGCCGGGCCGAGCAGGCCCGGTTCGCGACGAACATCCTGATCAGTGCGCTCGCCCCCACGAACTACCTGCCGACGAACCCCGCTGCGCTCAAGCGCGCGTTCGACACGGGCGGTCGCAGCCTGGCCCGCGGGCTCGGGCACTTCGTCGACGACCTGCGCAACAACGGCGGCATGCCGAAGATGGTCGACTCCGACGCCTTCGAGGTGGGGCGCAACCTCGCGCTCACCCCCGCTGCGGTCATCCACCGCGACCCGATGGGCGAGGTGCTGCAGTACCGGCCGGCCACCGAGCAGGTGTCCGAGCGGCCGCTGCTCATCATCCCGCCGCCGATCAACCGCTTCTACATCGTCGACCTCAGCCCGGGCCGCAGCTTCGTCGAGTACGCCGTGAAGAACGGCGTCTCGACCTTCCTGCTCAGCTGGCGCAACCCGACCGCCGAGCAGGGGCAATGGAACCTGGACGACTACGCCAAGCGGGTGAACGACGCGATCGACACCGTTCGCGAGGTCACCGGCAGCCCCGACGTGAACGTGATCGGCTTCTGCGCCGGCGGCATCATCACCACCACCCTGCTCAACCACCTCGCCGCGATCGGCGACGAGCGGGTGCACAGCATGTCGTACGCCGTCACCCTGCTCGACTTCGACTTCGGCGACCGCGCGCAGGTCTCGGCCTTCTCCAGCACCCACCTGCTGCGCTTCGCCCAGGCCCGGTCGCGCCGGAAGGGCATCATCAGCAGCCGGCAGATGGGCGCCGCGTTCACCTGGATGCGCCCGGACGACCTGGTCTGGAACTACTGGGTCAACAACTACCTGATGGGCGACAAGCCACCCGCGTTCGACGTGCTGGCGTGGAACGCCGACGGCACCAACCTGCCCGGGGCGCTGCACTGCGAGTTCCTCGACATCTTCGCGAGCAACGGGCTGGCCAAGACCGGCGAGTTCAGCGTGCTGGGTACGCCCATCCAGCTCGACCGGATCAAGATTCCGACGTTCGTCACCGGCGCCGTCACCGACCACCTCACCCCCTGGAAGGGCTGCTACCGCACCACGCAGCTGCTCAGCGGCGACTCGACGTTCGTGCTGAGCTACTCCGGGCACATCGCGAGCCTGGTCAACCCTCCGGGGAACCCGAGGGCGCACTACTGGACCGGCGGGACGCCGGGGCCCGACCCGGAGCAGTGGCTGAAGACCGCGGAGAAGCACACCGGCAGCTGGTGGGAGGCGTGGGCCGACTGGCTCAGGACCCACTCGGGCGGCGACCGGCCGGCACCCGCTGAGCTGGGCAGCACCGCGAACCCGGTGCTCTACCCCGCACCCGG
>JBIOVW010000678.1:0-3551 GCA_044867945.1 Nakamurella sp.
TTTCCGGTGCGGGTGTTGGTCAGCGCCTGGTAGTTCCACCACAGCCGCCACATCGCCCCCGGCTTGTACGGCACCCGCGGGGACTTGAAGGTGATCTGCCCGGCGGCGGTGGCCTTCGCCTTGATCCCGTTCGGGGTCGACGGGTAGTGCGCCAGGGTGCAGTTCAGCCCGACCGTCCAGCCGTCGATGTCGTTGAGGAAGTCGCCGTTCACCATCTGGTTGCGGTCCTGGTGGCGGGCCAGCGCGGACGGGTCGGACGCGGTGACGGCGCGCAGCGTGTTCCACCGGTCGACGTAGGCGTACCCGCGGATCGTGTCGCGGGTCAGCGCCACCTGGTCGAGCGCGGACGCGCCTTCGTTCTTCGACACGATGGTCGGGGAGCCGTACTGCTGGGACCAGCCGTCCAGCACCCACGGCACACCGGTGCCCTCCACGACGGACGCCAGCGCGGGCAGGAAGTCCACCCCGTTGGCCCGTGGGTAGTTGGCGAGGGCGGCGATGTTGTCCGCCGCCTCGATGTCGACCCGGGCCCGACGCACGTCGGTGCGGGTCGGGTCGTAAGTGACGGTGGCCCGGGTGATCTGCCCCGTGTACAGCGGCTCGTAGGCCGCCGACCCGGCGTTGTAGGCGGTCACCCGGATCCGCTTCCCCGGCCGGATCGTCGAGGCGGTCGACGGGTCCAACGCGGCGTCGAGGACGGACGCGGTGAGGGTGCCCACGTTCAGCTCCTCACGCTGGATGGTCAGCGCGTGCGCCGGGGCAAGGATGTTCTGCCAGGTCGCGGTCTCTAGCGTGGACAGGTCGGCGAGCGCCCCCGCGGTCGCGGCCTTCGCGACCCGCACGTCGCGGAACGCGAACCCGTTGTACATCGACCCGCCGGTGCCGGTGTTGTGCGGGAACGTGCCGCCCTTGCCGAGCTCGATCCGCAGCTGCGCCTGCACGGTGCCGGCCGGGGCGACCATCGCGGCCCGCGCGCACGCCATGTTCTGCCCGGAGTAGTTCTGCCACGTCGAGGAGGAGAGGATCGCCCCGGACCCGTCCAGCCAGTCCCACCGCATCCGGTGCAGGGTGTACTGCACCCAGCCGACGTACCAGGTCGCGGCGACGTACTGCCCGGCCGCCAGGTCGAACGGCTCGCACCAGAACCACTGCCCGGCGACGTTGCTGCCGTGCTTGTAGAACAGCCAGTAGAGGCCGGAGGCTGGGACGGTGTAGGGGGTCGAGTTGAGCCCGAACAGGGTTCCGTTGGCGACCGGGGTGACCCACCCGAACCCGCCCAGCTCCCCGGACGGGTTCTGCACCAGGTTGGTGAGCCCGGCCGGCGGCTGCTCCACTTCGAGGCGTACCGCGTCGCGGAGCGGCTGGTTGCCGGCCCCGGTCGGGGTGGTGAACAGGTCGGGGACGAACGTCACACGCGTCGCCTCCCGCCGACCCGGGCGTACGCGTCGAGGTGCCTGGCCAGGTCCCGGCCGATGTCCGCGCTGGACGCGCCCACCGGTGCGGTGACGTTGATGTTGTACGTCGTCGCCCCGCTGGTGCCGGCCCCGGTCCCGGCGAGCGCGACGGTCGCGGTCAGCCCGTGGTCACCGCCCAGGGTGGCGTCGAAGCGACGTATCTCGCTGGTGATGCCGCCGAGCTTGCGGCGCACCGTGGGGAGCATGGAGTCCCAGCCGGCGACCAGCCCGCCCATGATCAGCTTGCCGGACTTGTACAGCAGCCGCTTGTCCCGGGCGGCGGGGCCCTTCCAGTCCGGGATGAGGTTGGTCAGCTCGGCGAGTTTGTCCCGGACCTTGCCGATCATCGAGGCGATGCCGTCGAGGAGGCCCTGGATGATCCGCTTCCCCGCGTCCCACAGCCACGTGGCGGCGCCGGACAGCGCGCCGAGCACCTTGTCCCTGATCCCGCGGACCAGGGTCATGAAGGCGCCGATCTTGTCACGGATGACGCTGACGACCGCCTGCCACGCCTCCCGGGTCTTGCCGGTGACGGCCTGCCAGGCGGTGGCGACCACCGTGCGGACCACCCTGACCACGGCGGACACCACGGCGCGGACCAGGTTGATCCGAGCGCGGATGGTGGACAGGATCGCCCCCCACACGGTGCGGGTGACGGAGACGATCTTGGACCAGGTGCCGGTGATCGCGCCCTTGACCGCGTTGACCACTGCGACGACGACGGCCTTGACCTTGCTGAACGCCTTGTTGACGATCGCCCGGAACTTCTCGGACCGCTTGTAGGCGATGACGACCGCGGCGACCAGCGCGACGATCGCGAGCACGACCAGCGCTATCGGGTTCGCGGACATGGCGACGTTCAGCGCCCACTGCGCGACCGCCCAGGCCTTGGTCGCCGCAGCGGCGGCCTTCTGGACCAGCATGTGCGCGGTGGTCGCCGCGTCGGCGATCTTCTGCGCGGCGGACAGCGCCAGCATGGCCGCGGCGAGCCCGGCGACCGCGATGACCACGGCCTTGGTCGCCGTGGGGTGCGCGGACATCGCCGCGGTGACCTTGGACAGGATGCCCAGCACCGCGGAGTAGGCCGGCAGCAGCCCCTGACCGAGCTGCGCGGACAGGTTCTCGACCTGCGCGGCGACGATCCGCTGCCGGTTCGCCGCGCCGTCGCTGGTGCGGGCGAAGTCGCCTTGCGCCTTCGTGGTCTGCGCGAGTATCTCCCGGGACGCGGCCAGCGCCTTCTGCTGCGGGGTCAGGGCTTGCTTGGTGGTCCGGATCAGGCCCATCTTCAGCGCCCGGGCGCGCAGGGTGGCGTCGTCGAGCAGCACCCCGTATTTGCGGATCGGCTCGGACTCGCCGCGCATGGCAGCGCCGATCGCCTCCACGGCGGCCTCGGGGGTGGTGTTGTTGAAGCTGGCGAGGTCGGAGGCCAGGCCGGTGAACTTGGTTGCGAACCGGGCGGTCTCCCGGCCGCTGAGTCCGGCCTTCTGTCCGATCAGCCCGAACGTGCCGGCGGCCTGCATCGCGGCCCGCTTCGACTGGCCAATGCTGGTGGCCGCGCCGGCGGCCCACTTCCGGATCGTCCCGGACTGCCGGCCGAAAATCTGGTCGGTCTTGGACGTCTCCTCGTTCAGGTCCGACGCTGCGCTGACCGCCTTCTTCGCGCCGAGCCCGATCGCGGCGAGCGCGGCAGCGGCGGGCACCCGGAACCGGGAGAACCGGCCGCCGATCCGCTCAGCGGTGGAGGCGGTCTTGTCGAGCTCGCGGCGCGCCTGGGAGCCGTTGGCGAGGATCGCAATCCGGATCGGCCCGGCCACGGGTCCTCACCTCCTCCTGCTGGCCAGTCGTACGAACTCGGCGCGCTCCAACCGGGTCAACCCCCGGTACACCTCCGGCGTCTGCCCGGTGAGCAGGCACCAGGCCGCCAGGTCCTCGGCGGTCAGCCGGGCAGCCCGTCGTCTTTTCCCGAGTCCGACTCCGGGTTGGCCGGGTCGACGTCGCCCGGGTCCTCCTCGGCGAAGTAGCGGTTCACGTCACGGATGGACATCCCAAGCGCCTCCTGCTTGGCGTCCGGGGCGGTCTTGCCGGTCCGGGTCAGCG
>JBIOVW010000679.1:0-19313 GCA_044867945.1 Nakamurella sp.
CCGGCCGGCGGGACTGGAGACGCTACAGCCCGGATCGTCGATATGCCCACAGTCCGGATCGCATTCGACCGGCCGGATGTGCGCAATGCGTTCCGCCCGCACACCGTCGACGAGCTGTACCGGGCGCTGGATCACGCCCGGATGACCAGCGACGTCGGCTGCGTCCTGCTGACCGGCAACGGGCCCAGCCCACGGGACGGCGGCTGGGCGTTCTGCTCCGGCGGCGATCAGCGGATCCGCGGACGCACCGGCTACCAGTACGCCTCCGGAGAGACGGCGGAGACGGTCGACCCTGCCCGGGCCGGCCGGCTGCACATCCTGGAGGTGCAGCGACTGATCCGATTCATGCCCAAGATCGTCATCGCCGTGGTGTCCGGCTGGGCGGCGGGCGGCGGCCACTCGCTGCACGTCGTCGCCGACCTGACGTTGGCCAGCGCCGAGCACGCCAAGTTCAAGCAGACCGACGCCGACGTGGGCTCCTTCGACGCCGGCTACGGTTCGGCGTACCTGGCCCGGATGGTCGGCCAGAAGTTCGCCCGGGAGATCTTCTTCCTCGGCCAGGAGTACTCCGCGCAGGAGATGTTCGCGATGGGCGCGGTCAACCGGGTGGTGCCGCACGCGGACCTGGAGAACGTCGCGTTGGCGTGGGCGGCACAGATCAACGGCAAGTCCCCCACCGCGCAGCGCATGCTCAAGTACGCGTTCAACCTCGTCGACGACGGGCTGGTCGGGCAGCAGCTGTTCGCCGGGGAGGCGACCCGGCTGGCCTACGGCACCGACGAGGCGGTCGAGGGGCGGGACGCCTTCCTGCAGAAGCGCACTCCCGACTTCGCGAACTACCCCTGGGCGTACTGACTTGCCCCGATCCCTGGAACTGTTGCCGGTTCCGACCGGCGACGCTGTGCTGGACCTGCTGCCACGCCTGGCCGCGGCGCTCGCCGGGCAGGGCCCCGCGCTGCTCCCGGTGCCCGCAAGTGCTGACCCGCAGGCCGCCCGCACCGCGGCGGTGCTGGCGGCCGACACCACCCTGGCCCCGGAGGAGGACGATGACCGCGATCCCACCGCGTTCGTCGTCACCACGTCGGGGTCGACCGGCGCCCCCAAGGGCACCCTGCTGCCGGTGTCCGCGCTGCTGGCCTCGGCCCTCGCCACCCGGCGCTTCCTGCTGCCCGATGGACCGCGGCCGGCGCACTGGCTGTTGGCGCTGCCCGCCCAGCACGTCGCCGGGCTGCAGGTGCTGCTGCGTTCGCTGGTCGAGGGCACCGTCCCCACCGTGCTGGACACCGCGGTGCCGTTCACCGCCGACCGGTTCGCGCACGCGGTCAACCTGATGCCGGTCGGCCTGCCGAGGTTTGTGTCGCTGGTGCCCACCCAGTTGAAGCGCATCCTGGCGGAGGTCGACGCGACGGACGCCTTGGCCACCTTCGACGGCGTGCTGGTCGGTGGCGCTCCCGCGGACCCGACCATGCTCGCCGCCGCCGCGGAGGCCGGGGTCCGCGCCGTCACCACCTACGGGATGAGCGAGACCTGCGGCGGCTGCGTCTACGACGGCCGACCGCTGGACGGCGTCACCGTGTCCACCGCCGGCGACGGCCGGGTCAGCCTGGCCGGTCCGGTGGTGGCAAGGGGCTACCGCGGGCGGCCCGGTCATCCGTCGTTCTCAGTCGATGCCGCCGGGCACCGACGGTTCCGCACCGACGATTTCGGCGAACGCGTCGACGGCCGCCTGCGAGTGTCGGGTCGGGCGGACGACGTGCTGATCACCGGCGGCGTCAAGATAGCCCCGGCCCCCGTCGAGGCGACGCTGGCCGCGGTCCCCGGGGCGATCGAGGTGGTGCTGACCGGGGTGCCGGACGCCGAGTGGGGGCAGATGCTTGTCGCTGTCGTGACGACCGGCTCGACGGACCCCGACCCGGAGGCGATGCGGTCCGCCGCGCGGGCCGCGCACGGTCCGGGAGCGGCGCCCCGCGCGGTGCTGCTGGTGGACGTGCTGCCGCGACGGGGCCCCGGCAAGCCGGATCGGGTGGCCATCCGCGAGCTCGCCGCCCGGGCCGTTACGGCGCATCCGGCCCCGGTCGGGGTGGTGCGCGTCATCGATGCCCGGACCGGCTCGGTTCCCCGGTGAGCCCGGCCGGATTCACCCGGGCCCAACTCGAGTCGTTCCGCGGCGCGAAGGTGGACGATCTCATCGAACCCGGCGTGCGGCTGCTGTTCGTCGGGATCAACCCCGGGCTGTGGACCGCGGCAGCCAACGCGCACTTCGCCCGCCCGGGCAACCGGTTCTGGCCCGCCCTGCAGCTCGCCGGGATCACCAGGGAGCGGATGGACGTCAGCGCCGGCATGTCGCGGGAAGACCGGACGGAACTTGTCGAGTCCGGGATCGGCATCACGAACCTGGTGCCGTACGCGACGGCCCGGGCCGACGAGCTGACCACCGCGCAGATCCGGACCGCGGCGGCCTCGCTGACCGCCATCGTGACCCGCTTCCGCCCGAAGGTGGTGGCCGTGCTGGGCCTGTCCGCGTATCGAAAGGCGTTCGGCCGGCCCGCGGCGCGGCCGGGGCGTCAGCCGGAGGATCTGGCCGGCGCACAGCTGTGGGTGCTGCCCAATCCCAGCGGCCTGAACGCGCATGAGACCGCGGCGACCCTGGCCGCCGCCTACCGTGAGCCGGCGCTGGCCGCGGGTGTGCCGCTGGTGCGCTGAGGGATCTGGCTCGGCCGGCGCCCGCTGCCGCGCTGATCCAAGCGTCAGTTCCGCGCCGGTTTCGTCCGGTTCGGTGACGCAATGATCAGCGCGGCGGCCAGCCGCGCCCCGGCCGACTCCCGGCCCGGCCCGAAGCACCACGCCACCCCAACGAGCAAGCGCGCATTCGGCGACCCGATAGTGTCGATCCACGTGGCAACAGCTCAGCAGTGGATCCAGGCCGCGCGGCCGCGCACCCTTCCGGCGGCCATCGCCCCTGTCCTGGTCGGGACCGGTGCCGGCATCGACCTGGGCGGCTTCTCCGCGCTCCGCGGCCTGCTGGCGTTGGCCGTGTCCCTGGCCCTGCAGGTCGGTGTGAACTACTCCAACGACTATTCCGACGGCATCCGTGGCACCGACGCCGTTCGGGTCGGTCCCACCCGCCTGGTCGGAGCGCGGTTGGCCGCGCCGGCGACGGTCAAGCAGGCCGCCTTCGTGTGCTTCGGGGTGGCCGGAGCCGCCGGCCTGGCCCTGGCCGCGATGACGACCTGGTGGCTGGTTCCGGTCGGCCTCGCGTCGGTGGCGGCGGCATGGTTCTACACCGGCGGCCCCAAGCCATACGGATACGCCGGACTGGGCGAGATCTTCGTCTTCGTCTTCTTCGGGCTCGTGGCGGTGCTGGGCACCACCTACGTGCAGGCCCTGACGATCTCGCTCTACGCCGTGATCGCCGCGATCGGCATCGGGCTGCTGGCCTGCGCGCTGCTGATGGCCAACAACCTGCGCGACGTGCACACCGACGCCGACGTCGGCAAGCGCACCCTGGCCGTGCTGCTGGGCGAGGCGTTGAGCCGCAAGGTGTTCGCCCTGATGATCGGCGGCGCCGGGCTGGCGGTCCTGGTCCTGGTCCCGAGCCACCCGTGGTGCCTGCTCGGCCTGCTCGCCATTCCCCTCGCCGTGTCGCCGACCCGGGCCGTCCTGCGGGGGGCGCGGGGGCGCGATCTGATCACCGTGCTCGGCCAAACCGGGCGGCTCGAGTTCGTCTACGCCGTGCTCGTCGGCGCCGGGCTGGCCCTGGAAGCCTGGGTCTGAGCGACCGGGGAACCGTCCGGCGGACCGGCGGTGTACCCGGGGCAGCAGTGAGCCGGAGGTGACGCATCAGCCACGAACCGCCGGACGGCGAGGTGGTGACCAGGGTGCGGACGGGCGATCGGGCCGCGTTCGCCATCCTGGTGCGCCGGCACGGCGGCCTCGCCCACCGCACGGCCGCCGTCCTCGGTGCCGGCGCGGACACCGACGACGTGGTGCAGGAGGCGTTCGTGAAGGCCTACCGCGCACTCGGCTCGTTCCGGACCGACGCCGAGTTCCGGCCCTGGCTGCTGCGAATCGTCGCGAACGAAGCCCACAACGCCCGCCGCGCGGCCGGTCGCCGGGCCGCACGGGAGGCGGCCGCCCTACCGCCGCTGACCGCGGCCACGGATGGGCACCCGCAGGAGGACCTCGAACGTTTCCGGGCGCAGGTCGGCGGCCTGCCCCGGCCACAGCGCGACGTCGTGGCGTGCCGGTACCTGCTGGACTTGGACGAGGCGCATACCGCGCAGGTGCTGGGGATCTCCCGCGGCACGGTGAAGTCGCGGACGCACCGGGCCCTGGCCCGGCTGCGGGAGTCACTCACCGGGTCGGCCGAGGAGGTGCGTCGTGGCTGACCGCCGACCGCCCCGAGACGGCCGCTCGCCCCGGGACGGGGACGACCACAGCGACGACCTCGACCTGCTGCCGGCGACGCTGGCCCGGCTGTCCGCCGCGCTCGACATCGGCTCCCCGCCTGCCGATCTGGCCGCCACCCTGGACGTCCGCATCCGGGCGCTGCCGGCACCCGCGCCGCGCTCGGGTCTGGGGCGGGGCGCCATCCAGCTCGCGGATCGGCTGCGCCGGCACTGGCGGGCGGCGACCGCCGTCGCGGTGGCGCTGCTGCTCGGCCTGCTGGCGGTTTCTCCCGCCGGTGCCCGCATCGCCCAGTGGCTGGGCCTGGGCGCCGTGCAGGTCGTCCAGGACGGCGCCCCCGCAACCGGGGCGCCGGACCCGGCGAGCACCGACGGTTTCACCGAGGTAACCCTTGACGTGGCAGGGGACCGGGTGGCCTTCCCGCTCGCCGTCCCCGCCGCGCTCGGACCGCCGACCCGGGTGCTGCTCAACCCGGACGCCACCGTCGTCTCCATGGTGTGGGACAACGGCGACCCCGCCGCACCCGGCCCGCCGATCCGGTTGGATCAGGTCGCCGGCCGGCCGGACTACGTGGTCGTCAAGAAATACGCCAACGACATCGAGTTTACCCGGGTGAACGGTGCGGACGCATTCTGGCTGCGGGTGCCGCACCCGCTGTCTTACACCGACGCCGTCGGGGTCGGACACACCGAACCGTCCCGGATCGCCGGCCCGACCCTGATCTGGCAGGACGGCACGGTGACCCTGCGCCTGGAGGGCGTCGACGACGAGCAGCGTGCGTTGCAGATCGCCCGATCGATGGGCTGACGGGAACCCGCGCGCCGGTCGGCGGTGTACCACCACCGAAACGCACAGGCCGAGCCAGAGCCGAGGAGGCCCAGCATGCGCCGCACACTCCGATCACTCGCCACACGGTTCCTGGTGATCCTGGCCGCGGCAGCCGCGGTCGCGGCGGCCGCTCCAGGCATCGCCTCCGCGGGCGGGCCGACCAGCGTGCTGCTGGCCTCCCCCTACTCGGACTCGGCCGCCGGCCTTTACTACAGCGACGACGACTACACCGCGCTCCAGTCCCTGCTCGGCGGCCCGGGCCTGCCCGGCACCTCGGCGGCGGCGCCGTCCGGGGTCGCCGGCGCGCCGTACGTGACGGTCACCTGGCTCGTCCACGACGTGTCGGTGTGGCGGCTCGACCGGATCTTCCTGCTCGACGACGACGTGTGGGTGGTCTCCGAGACCTCCGCCGACGGCGGGCCGCTGACCGGTGACGGCATGTATCCGAGCCAGACCGGCAACACAAGCGCCGTGTGGCACCGGTCCACCGACGCCGCCGCTCTCACCGCCCTGCTGGACGGATACGGCCTCACTCCCGGCTCTGGGTCGGCCGCTGGAGCATCGTCCACCGACAGGTCGGCCGCTGTCGGCACGGCGCCGGCTCAGCAGGCCACGCCGATCCCGGCCCCGGGCACCGCATGGTGGTGGGGCGTCGGCGGCCTGCTCGTCGGGCTGGCCGCCGGCCTGTTCGTCGGCCTGGCCGTCCTCCGGCTAACCGCCGGCCGGACCGGACGGCTGACCGGACGCCGGACCCGACCGGACCCGGCCGCGGACCCGGCGCGCATGCTTCCGGTCTCCTGACCGGCCGCGTCGGCGGCATCGCGCGGCGCGGGCATCATGGAGGAATGTTCATCGCCGGGACGGAGCGATGGAAAGTCGTCCTCGCCGAGCCGGAGGCACTCCGGATCGCGCTGTACGTGCGCGACGTCGCCGGCCTCGACCCGGTCACCGACCCGCCGATCCCGCCGCTGGACCCGCCGACCCAGTGGTGGCCGGTGTGGTCGCGTCGTCCGGTCGAGCTGCCCGAGACCCGCGGCGTCCGCCTGCTCGGCCGTCGCGAGCTCGACCTGGTGGCCGCGTCGGGTCAATGGGCCCGCTGGTGGCAGCACCTGCTCGACGCCGGGGGTGCCATCGACGACCTGCGCCCACCGAACTTCCCGGCCCTCGCGCACGTCCCGGATCTGCGGACGCTGCTGCAGAGACACTATGACAACGCGTCCATCTGGTCGGAGGGCCTGAACGGCGACCCGCGGATCCGAGGCGCCCACACCGCCCCAGGGCAGGGCATCAACGCCCTGATCAAGGATCTGCCGACCCTGATCGGCGGGCGACCCCGGGATTTCGCGCTGCGGGTGACGGTGATCGGGGTGCAGACCAAGCATGCGTGGATCCTGCGGCCGGATCACCTGCTGATGACCCGCCGGCTGATCTTCGACCTGGACAACGCCCTGGACTGGTTGCGACCCCGCATCCTGGCCCTCGCCTGATGCCCCTGATGGAGTTGATCATGGGGACGCCCGTCAGGCCTGGATCCACTCCGTGTTGACGGTGTAGGTGTCCAGGAGTTCCTGGATGGGCGTGACGCCGAGTCCCGGACCGGTGGGCACCGCGATCCGGCCCTCGTCCATCACGAAGGGCTCGGTGATGTCCTGTTCGTAGAACCGGTTCGACGCCGATACGTCGCCGGGCAGGGTGAAGCCGGGCAGCGCGGCCAGCGCCGCGTTCGCCGCCCGGCCCAGCCCGGTTTCCACCATGCCGCCGCACCAGACCGGGATCCCGTTCGCCCGGCACAGATCATGGATCCGCTTGGCGGCCAGATACCCGCCGACCCGGCCCGCCTTGATGTTGATCACCGAGCAGGCCCGCAGGGCGAGCGCGTCCGCGGCCGCCCGGGGCGACACGATGGACTCGTCCAGGCAGATCGGAGTGCGCACCAGCTTGGCCAGCTCGGCGTGCTGACGCAGGTCGTCCTGCGGCAGCGGTTGCTCGATCAACAGCAGGTCGAAGGCGTCGAGCCGGCGCAGCACCCGCGCGTCGGCCAGGGTGTAGGCAGCGTTGGCGTCCACCTGCAGCGGGATCAGCTCGCCGAACCGCTCCCGTACCGCCTCCACCGGGGCCACGTCCCACCCCGGCTTGATCTTCAGCTTGATCCGCACGTACCCCTGCGCCAGGTACTCGGCGACGACATCCAGCAGGGTGGGGATCGACGGCTGGATGCCCACCGACACCCCGGACGGCACCGACGATCGACTCGCCCCGAGATAGGACGCCAGGGACTGACCGGTCCCCCGCAGCTGCGCATCCAGCACCGCCATCTCCAGCGCGGCCTTGGCCATCCGGTGCCCGACGAACGGTTCGAGCAGGGTGTCCACGGTCTCGGCGGTGATCTCTGTGCCTGCCCCGGCGGCGCCCAGCAGCCGGGGAATCAGGAACCGCCGCAGCATCGCCGCGGCGGCCTCGGCGTACTCGGAGCTGTACAGGGGCAGCTCCATGGCGACACACTCGCCCCAGCCCTGCACCTCGACCCGCCGCCGGTCGCCGCCCATGACGCCGATCACCCGCACGAGGATCGCCACCCGGTCGTGCTCCACCCCGAACGAGGTCTCGAACGGCGAGACCAGCGGCATCCGGATGGTCCGCAGCTCTGCCCCGGTCAGCTTCATGAGTCTTCTCCCCGATCGAGCACATACCATCCGGACTTCGCGAAACCGGTGACCCGCCAGCCATCCTCGGCCAGCAGCGGGGCAAGCGCGGTGCGCAGCGCCAGCCGCCAGCGCAGCGCGCGACCCTGGTCGGACCGGCGGATCGCCTCGATGTCGGCCGGAATGCCGATCAGCACCTGCCCGGACCCGGTCGGCCCGGCCGTCGAGCCGTCGCCCGGAGCACCCACCTCGGGCTCGCCGGACGCCGCGACCGACAAGGCCACTGCCCCCCCGGTGGCCAGCAGCGCGTCGATGTCCGGCCCGTCCGTGATAGGGCCGGACTCGAGCAGACCGGCCGCCGCCCGAGCGGTGCTGTCGGACGCGAGATCCCATATCGCGTCGGCCCGGTCGGTGGGTTGGCCACGGTTCGGACCGTCGTCCATCGGGCCGTAGAAGTCCACGAAGTACCGCTCCGGCCGGGCGCCCAGCCGGGTGATGTTGAAGAAGGCGTTCCGGGCGATCAACGGGTCGTACGTCCAGGTGATGCGGCGCAGACCCCGGTCCAGCGCCCACGCCCGCTGGTGCCACTTGATCGCGCTCCCGATCCCGTGCCCCGAACCGGCCAGCACCCCGGTGATGTGCGAGTGCATCGAGGCATCGGACGGCGCGGCGAAGAATGCGACGCTTGCGGCGACCATCGTCCCGGCCCGTGGTCCGGTCGTGAGGTAGGCGCCGGTCAGGTAGTTCCCGGCATGGTCAAGGCCGCGCAACAGCGAGGGCCGAACTTCAGAGGCCTCGTCGGGCGGGATCTCCCACACGTCGTCGAGCAGCCGGCAGGCCGCCGTCATCGCCTCGAGCGTGTCCAGCGCGCGGATTTCGACACCGGCTCGGGCCATCGCGGCCTCGGCCACCGTCCAGTGCTCACCCATCGGCCAGCAGGTCCTCGACGAGGGCCATCAGCAGCGCTGTCCGGGGGACGATCCGGTCGACGAGCACATGCTCGTCGGCCCCGTGCGCGCCGCCGCCGACCGCGCCGAGGCCGTCCAGCGTCGGCACGCCGAGCGCCGCGGTGAAGTTGCCGTCCGATCCGCCGCCGACCGACCGCTGGCGCAGCGGGCCCAATCCGTGCCGCTCGGCCAGCCGGGCCGCCCTGACGAAAAGTTCGGCCGCCGAGGATGTTTCCATCGGTGGCCGGTTGATTCCACCATCGACCGTGAGCGTGGCCCCGGGCACCGTCGGCGTCAGCCCGAGCATGGCCGCATGCACCCGCTGCTGCTCGGCCTCGGTGCGGGCCCGCACATCGATGTTCAGCTCGGCGGCCGCCGGCACCGTGTTCGTGGTGGTGCCGGCCGACGCCACGGTCGGAGTGACCGTGGTGCCCAGCCCGGGCAGTCCCATCCCGTTGACGGTCAGGATCAGATGCGCCAGCTCGACGGCCGCGTTGATGCCCTTCTCCGGCTCGCCGCC
The DNA here is from genome assembly GCA_044867945.1 of Nakamurella sp. Taxonomy (GTDB): domain Bacteria; phylum Actinomycetota; class Actinomycetes; order Mycobacteriales; family Nakamurellaceae; genus Nakamurella. The sequence continues at coordinate 9,345 of JBIOVW010000679.1, forward strand.
GGCGTGCGCGGCCCGCCCGGTGACGCCGATGCGGTACCAGGACGTGCCCTTGCGACCGGTCTTCAGCGCCCCGTCCGGACCGGCACCCTCCAGTACCAGGCTCGCCCGGGCCCCCATGGCATGCTGCTCGACAAGGTTGCGGGAGGTCGGTGAACCGATCTCCTCGTCGCCGGTCACCAGCAGGCAGACCCCGTCCAGCGAACCGCCCCGGTCGGCGACCGCCGCCAGCGCGTGCACGGCCATGGCCAGCCCGGCCTTCATGTCCACCGTGCCCGGCCCGCGCAGCACACCGTCGTTCAGCGCCCACGGGTGCAGGGCCAGCGAGCCGATCGGCCACACGGTGTCGTGATGGGCCAGCAGCAGCACCCGGATCGGGCCGTCCCCGAACCGGAAGCTCAGGTGGCTGCAGCCGTCGACCTCGAAGCGTTCGGGCGCGACGCCCAACCGCGCGGCGCCGAGCGCGTGCACCAGGTCGGCGCTGCGGGCGACCGCGGTCAGATCCGCCGACGGGGACTCGCACCGCACCATCAACTCGAGATCGGCCAGCAGTCCCGGCAGCCGCCTGCCCGCGTGCTCGACGGGATTCACCGCGCCCACCGGCCGTCCGCCATGAACCCGCGCACCGCGGCCCGGGACGGTGCCAGGTCCCACCCCTGGTCGGCGACCCACCGATCGTCGAAATATGTTTCGGCGTAACGATCACCGGAGTCGCACAGCAGCGTGACGATCGACCCGCCCCGACCCTCGTCGCGCATCAGGGCGATCAGCTCCAGGCAGGCCCACAGGCTGGTGCCGGTGGACGGACCGACCCTGCGTCCCAGGATCGACTCGAGCTCACGCATCGTGCCCACGGACGCCGCGTCTGGCACCCGGTGCATCCGGTCGACGATCTGCCCGACGAACGAGGGCTCGACCCGCGGCCGGCCGATGCCCTCGATCCGCGAACCGGCTCCGGTCAGCGTGGGGTCGCCGCCGCGCCAGGCCGGGAAGAACGCCGACCCCTCTGGGTCGGCCACACATACCCGGGTCGGGTACCCGCGGTAGCGGACGTAGCGGCCGATGGTGGCGCTGGTGCCGCCGGTCCCGGCCCCGACCACCACCCACTCCGGCACCGGGTGCCGCTCCAGGGTCAGCTGGGCGAAGATCGACTCGGCGATGTTGTTGTTGCCCCGCCAGTCCGTTGCCCGCTCCGCGTAGGTGAACTGGTCCAGGTAGTGCCCGCCGCACTCGGCGGCCAGCCGGCGTGACTCGGCATACAGCGACGCCGGGTCGTCGACGAGGTGGCAGCGGCCGCCCTGCGCCTGGATCAGCGCGATCTTCTCCGGCGACGTGCTGGCGGGCATGACCGCGACGAAGGGCAGGTCAATCATCCTGGCGAAGTAGGCCTCGGACACCGCCGTCGACCCGCTGGACGACTCGATCACCGTGGTCCGCTCGGTCAGCCAACCGTTGCACAGCGCGTACAGGAACAGCGACCGCGCGAGCCGGTGCTTGAGCGACCCGGTGACGTGGGTGCTCTCGTCCTTCAGGTAAAGATCCAGGCCGGCGTCGGTGAGGCATCGTGGCAGGGGGAACCGGAGCAGGTGGGTGTCGGCGCTGCGCTGCAGGTCGGCCTCGATCAGCCGGACGGCGTGGGCCAGCCAGGCCCGATCGGCCGAGCGGGTCCGGTCCACCACCCGCGCGCCGGAGGGCTCGACCGGTGGACTGCTCATGGGATGGAGGTTAGTCGGCCGAGCTTGCGAGGCCGCCATCCGGCACAGCATGGCCGGCCCGGGTCAGCCCTGGTGTGGATCGGACCGCGCGGCCGCGTCGTCGCCGGACAACGCGGCCTGCAACCGCTGCCGCTCGGCGCGGCGATGCGACGTGGACGCGGCCAGGGCCTGGTTGACCCGCCGGCGCGGTTCGGCGAACAGCAACCAGGACAACGGGAGCTGGACGATGATCGCGAAGAGCAGCGCCACGATGAACGGCATGAACAGGGCAAGCAGCGCCGTGATCGCCGCGACCAGGCCGAGCCGCAGCGCCGTGTAGAGCAGCAGCGCGCCGGCCAGGCCGCCCTCGCGGCGTCCGGGAGCGGCGGCCGGTTCCGGGTCCTGACCGGCCTCTACCTGACCGGTGGGCGCCTGCCCGGTGGGCACCGGGTCGGGGACGTCCGGTTCGGGCGGCCGGTGCGGTTGGTCGCTGCTCACCCGGCCAGGGTAGCGATTCGCTAATCGGGTGCGATTCGGCCGTTTCGTCCCGGCCTGGGGTGGATACCCTCCGGGTGTCGCATCCGTGACCGGACCGAGATCGAGGGCACGAAGAAGAAAAATCGACGGACTCCCTCGACTAAGTCAGGTGTCAATGTAGAATTGGACAAACAGTACGCCGAACGACTTGGCACGCGATTGCCCCGGCGAGCACGGGGTGGCCGAGTGCCGGGAAAGCGGCGGGTGTCTCTCGGGGCAGCCGTCAGTCCGTCGAACGAGGCCAGTCGGGGCCCGAATGTGGAGGTGGCACGTGACCATGGAAATCTCAGAGCGGTTGCTGACCCCGGGGGAGGTCGCCCTGATGTTCCGGGTCGACCCCAAGACCGTGACGCGGTGGGCATCCGCCGGTCGTATCGGATCGATTCGCACGCCCGGCGGGCACCGTCGGTTCCGCGAATCGGAGGTGAGCGCCCTGCTGGCCGACCTGACCGTCGACGCGAACCGTTCGACAGCCTGACTCTCGGGCACCGCGTGTCGCCGGTGCCGGCCCTGTTCCTGCGTGATGCCCCGGATCGGCAGCAGCACGACTGCCGGCCGGGGCATCGCCGTCCCCGCACCAGGCCCGGGCATCGGGGCCGGGATCGTGCAGGACCGGTATCAGCAGGTTGTCCGTGCTCACCCATATTGGGCAGATCGCGGGCGCGCAGAAGTGCGTACGCTTGACGTGGACGAGGAGGTACTCCGATGTACATGCTCATTGCCATCGCTGTCACGATTCTGGTGATCGTTCTGGCCTGGCGTGGGATGGGCGAACGAACCCCGGGTGCGGATCAGAAAGGTACGGCCGCGCCCCGTGGCCCGCGCCCTTCCCGTCCGACCCGAACCCTCGCCCCCGACGACGACCCCGAGTTCCTCAACGAGATCAACCGCAAGCTGCGCGGCGAGGACAAGAGCAGCTGACGCCCTGCCCCGTTCGGCCGGCCTCCTCCCGTTCCCGAACCCGGTGACCGCTTGTTCAGTTCAGCCCCGCGTATGAGTGCAGGCCGGACACCACCATGTTGATGAAGAACAAGTTGAAGATCATCGAGGCGAACCCCAGCACGCAGATCCAGGCCGCCCGCCGTCCCCGCCATCCGGCCGTCGACCGGGCGTGCAGATAGGCCGCATAGCACACCCAGGTGACGAAGGAGCAGGTCTCCTTCGGATCCCAACCCCAGTACCGACCCCAGGCCACCTCCGCCCACATCGCGCCGGCGATGACCGCGAACGTGAACAGCGGGAAGCCGACGATCGCGGTCCGATAGGCGATCCGGTCCAGGGTGACCATCGACGGCAGCACCGACAACAGCGACCGAGACCGGATCGGCACCGCCGAGCCGTCCGATTCCGCGGCGTCCCCGTGACGATCCTCGGCGACGACGGGTCCCTTCGCGGCGAGCCGACCGGATCGTTCCAGCCGGCCGCGCAGCAGGTACCCGACGGAGGCGGCGCCGCTGATCATCAGGATGCTGGACGAGATGGACACGCTGGTGACGTGGATCCACTTCCAGTAGGAGTTCAGCGCGGGCACCACCGGCGCCGCCGGCACGTACAGCTTCGTGCCGGCCACCACCGCCAGGATGACGATCGGGGTCATCACGAAGGTGCCCAGCGTGCGGGCTCCGGTGCGGGTCAGCACGATCAGCCAGGTGATCGTCGCCGCCGCGCAGATCATCGACACGAACTCGTACATGTTGCCCAGCGGCAGCCGGCCGACCGCAAGACCGCGGGCGACGATCGACGCCGCGTTGGCCGCCGCGCCGACCACGGTGACCACCACGGCGGCGCGGCCGAACCGGACGCCCCACGGCGCCACCGGCGCCGACTCGACCCGACCGATCGCGGCCGGGTCGAGTGGGCCACCGGCGCGGACCAGCGTCGAGGCGCCGGCGGCGCTCCGGCCGACGGCTACCGCCTCCGCCGGGTTCACCGCGCGGCGGGACGCCAGCTCGATGGCGTAGCAGACCAGGGCGACGATGTACGCGGCCAGCGCCGCCTCGAACGCCAGGTCCGAGATGTCGGCCCACATCTGGCTCATCAGCGCCTCCACCAAATCCGGTGCGGTGTCGTCGTACGGCCGGTCACCGGGTCACGGCCGTGGGTTCGGCCAGCGCGGCAAGCCCACGAAACTCCTCGCCGTAGCCGGCCTGGTCGGTACGGGCCAGCCCGCCGATCTCCACTACCGTACGGTCGGCCGCCCCCGGCCGCGCACCGCCCCCCGCCGGGTACATCCGGAACCACACCCGTCGACGCTTGACCACCAGGGAGATCATCAGACCGATCAGTAGCGTGACCGCGAAGACCAGCGCCCAGCCCTGCGCCGGGTCGTAGGACGTCTGCAGCGACACCCACTCGTTGAAGCCGGTGAAGGTGACCTCCGTGCCGTCGTCCAGGGTGATCGACTCCCCCGGCATCATGTTGGATCTGGCCTCTTTGACCAGGGCACCCTTGTCCACCTGGTCGGTGTCGATCGAGAACACCGACTGCGAACGTCCACCCTCCATGCCCAGGTCGCCGCGGTACACGTCGACGGCCACCCCGGGGTTGTCGGCGGCCGGGAAGCTCGAGGTCATGATGCCGCCGTGGACGAAGGCGGTCGGCGCGAAGATGCCCGCGATGGCCAGCTGGTGCCGGCGGACGTCCTCGCCGGTGACCCCGGGCGGATCGAGAATCTTGACCGCGCCCTGTGAAGTGAAGTTCGGGTCGTTCGGCTCCGGGGCGAACGGCTGCCGGTAGTCGCGCACCGTCCCGTCCGGGAACCTCACCTGGAAGTGCGGGGTGTAGCCGTGGCCGATCAGGTAGACCCGCTCACCGGCCAGCCGCAGCGGGTCGTTGACCTGCAGCGCGTCGTCGGTCCACGCGTCGGTGCCGGCCGCCTCGCCGGACTGTGAGCCGACCTCGGCGACGAAGCTGATGGCCTGACCGGCCCGGGTGTACTCGGTGGTGAAGCCGCGGACATCCAGACAGAACGGGGCCAGATCCGTCCCGTCGACAAGCAGGCCTGGGCGGAAGTTGTCGTAGGACGCCGGTGAGGTGGAGCAGAAGTGGTCGCCGACGTTGACGATCACCGAACCCTCGTAGCCGACCATCTTGCCGACGGCGATCGCCACCAGCAGGCCGAGCAGCGAGAAGTGGAACACCAGGTTGCCCAGCTCGCGCAGGAAGCCCTTCTCCGCTGAGATGGTGGCCGCAATGGTGTCCGCCGCCGCCGGCTCGCCCGCCGCTTCCCGGCCGGGACGCTCCTCGGTGCGCCGGGCGATCCGCCAGCCGCGCAGTCCGGCCGTGACCCGGTCGGCCACCTCGTCCACGGACCCGGCGACCTCCCGCCGGTCATGGTGTGGGAGGCGGAACAGGTTGCGCGGGGTGGCCACCGGCCGGGCCCGGAGCTGGCCGACGAACTCCCAGGACCGGGGGAGCAGGCAGCCCACCAGTGAGGTGAACAGCAGCAGGTAGATCGCGGCGTACCAGGGGGACCCGAACACCTCGAAGAAGCCGAACCGGTCCAGCCACGGCCCGATGGTCGGGTGGTCGACGATGTACTGCTGCGTCTTGCTGCTGTTCAGCGACCACTGTGGCAACAGCGCACCGGGCAGCGACGCCAGCGCCAGCAGGAACAGCAGGATCAGCGCGGTGCGCATGCTGGTCAGCTGCCGCCACACGTTGCGCAGGAACGCCAGGGCGCCACCCACCGGGCCCGGCCGGGGCGGTTCCGCCGGTTCCGGGGACGGCAGCGGACGGTCGTCGGTATCGGTGTCGGTCACAGCAGGGTCCCCACCCCGGCCACCCGGCCCTGCAGCCAGGCGATGAACGATGCCCACAGCCCGGTCATCATCAGCAGCCCGAGCACGATCAGTGCGACGGCCCCGACGATCTGGATGATCCGGGTGTGCCGCCGCAGCAGGCCGAGCGCGCCCGCGGCCCAACCGAAGCCGAACGCGACGGCGACGAACGGAATGCCGAGGCCGGCGCAGTAGAAAAGGACGAGGGACAGCCCTCGCCAGGCCGAGCCGCCCCAGTCGGTGGCGCCGGCCAGCGACAGCACCCCGACCAACGTCGGGCCAAGGCACACCGTCCAGCCAAGGGCGAAGACACCGCCCAGCAGCGGCGCGCCCAGGTACCGCCCGGCCGGCCGAACGTGCAGGCGGCGCTCGACCTGCAGGGGCTTGATCAGCCCGAGCATGGCCACGCCCATCACCACGGTGACGGCCCCGCCCACCACCATCAGCGTGTCGCTGTTGGTCAGCAGCATCCGGGACAGCCCGACCACGACGACGGACTGGGCCAGGAACACGACGGTGAAGCCGAGCACGAACAGGCAGGTGGCCAGCACCGCCCTGGTGCGCACACCGGCGCCTGCCTCGGCACGCGCGGGCGCCCCCGCCACCCCACCGACGGACGCCGCCACCGCTGCTTCCGAACCCACCAGTGAGGCCAGGTAGGCCAGGTAGCCGGGCACCAGCGGCACCACGCACGGAGAGGCGAACGACACCGCCCCGGCGGCCAGCGCCAGCAGGGCGGCCAGCAGGTACGGGCCGGTGAGAATCGTGTCCGTCATCGGCCGCCCGATCAGGCCTGTTCCGATGCGATCGCCCCGACGACGTCGATCATTTCCTGCGGGTCGTCGATGGCCTCCAGCCAGATGTGTGCCACCCGACCCATCCGGTCCAGCACGATCGTGGACGGGATGCCGCTGGCCGGGTAGCCCTTGATGGCCAGCAGGGTGCGCATGGACGGGTCGTAGATCGACGGATAGCTGACCTGCTTGCTGGCCAGGAAGTCGGCGCCGTTGGCCCTGGTGTCCTTGACGTTGACGCCCAGGAACTGCACCCCCGCCGGCATCAACGCGGCCGCGGCCTGCTCGAGCTCGGCCGCCTCGGCGCGGCAGGGGCCGCACCAGGATCCCCAGAAGTTCAGCACAACCACCTTGCCGGCGTAGTCCGACAGCGAGATGGTGCCGTCCCCGGACAGATTCTCCCCGGACAGGTTGGCGACGGTGCCGCGGTCGGCGGGCGGGTAGGAGAACTCGGTCTGCCCTCCGGGCGAGACGAACGTGAACGAACCGCCGTACACCGCCGCGTCGTTGCCGGTGCTGCAGGAGGTGAGCAGCACCGCCGCGCCGGCCGCGACCGCGACCAACCAACTGCGCAGCGTTCCTCGAGACGTCATGGAGTGGGCGCTTCCTCGGCAGGCGGCGGCACCATCTGCTCCACGTCGGGGTCGTTCGCGGCGGTGATGTCTGCGACCGGTTCGGCGTAAGCGGCGCCGGTGAACACACCGCCGACGAAGGTGAGCGAGGTCAGCGAGGCCACCTCGCACCGGCGGCGGCGTGGATCGTGCCAGAGCCGCCGGCCCTCCAGGTACCGGCGGACGGTGACGATCGGCAGCTGATGCGTGACGAGCACGGCTTCCCGGCCGTCGGCCGCCGCCAGTGCCGTGTAGATCGCCCCCACCATCCGGTGCGCGATCTGCAGGTACGGCTCGCCCCACGACGGGCGCAGCGGATCCCGCAACCGCAACCAGTTGCCGGGGCGGACCAGGGTCGTCGGCCCGACGGCCAGGCCTTCGAAGTCGTTGGCCGCCTCGATGATCCGGTCGTCGGTGATGACCGGCAGGCCGGTCAACTCGGCCAGTGGACGGGCCGTCTCCTGGGCCCGCTGCAGCGACGAGGCCGCGAGGTAGGCGATGTCCGCATACCGCAGGTGCTCGGCGACACCGGCGGCCATCGCCCGACCGGAGACGGCCAGCCGATATCCGGGCAGCAGGCCATAGAGGATGTTGCCCGGGTTGTGCACCTTGCCGTGCCGCAGCAGGTGCACGGTGGTCCGCGAACCCGTCACACCCCTGCCCTCCGCGCACCGGCGCCCCGGAGCGCCGCCATGACAGACACGCCCGCGCCGAGCAGGGCGACGGCGGCAGCGGACAGCCACGGCCCCCGATAGCGGGTGATCGACGTCGACTCGGTGCCCGGCAGGAACCCCGGCCACGTGTCCGAGACGACCCCCTGCCGGGTGCAATACACCGCCGCGGCCAGCAACAGCACCGTCAGGACCGCGGCGACGACCGTCCGGACCGGGCTCACCCCGCGCGCCTGGCCTTGATCCGGGCGAAGTACGCGCCGCCCTGGCCGATGAAGCAGAGCATGACCGCGACGATCAGCATCAGCGACGCCGCCAAGGTGAACAAGTTGGACACCTGGAACAGCATGGTCAGCACCACCGACAGCAGCACGGCACCGATCACCGAGATCCGGCCCCAGCGATGGCCCGACCGCAGGAACCAGCCACCGACCAGCGAGATCAACCCGACGACCACCACGATCGAACTGATCATGATGTTCTGGGTGCGGGCGCCGGAGATCGCCTCGTCGGTCAGCGGGATGTAACCCTTGCAGGCCTCCGCCTGATTGGTCACGTCCGTCGACGCCCCGGCGGGCACCACGACCGCGTCGCCGATCCCACCGAACTGCGAGGTGCACGTCGCGACGTTGGCGTTGTACTGCGCGACCGCCTGGTTGAGCTGGTCGTCCGTGGTGACGATGGAGAAGCCGCCGATGAGCACGAAGATCACCCCGGCGGCCATCGCCAGCGCCGATGCGATGACGACGGCCCTGGGCCGGACCAGCGGCTTGCCGTCGTCGGGTGGCAGCGCAGGCGGTGTCAGGGCCGCACGGAAGGAGTCCATGAAGCCAGGGCGCTTACGGGCATCGCCCGCGGCGGAACTCATGGGATCGAACTTACCGGGCCGCCGAGCACTCCCGGCACACCTGCGCTGCAAGCCGTGTGGTGCCCGTCAGCGCTGCCCGCTCCGGTAGGCCTTCGCGGCCGAGAAGAACGCGTTGGACTGCGGCAGGTACATCAGCACGATGGCGGCCACTGCCAGGGCCGCGGTGATCCAGTTCGGGCCCTGGCTCGGCGCCGTGAACGTCTGCGAGTTCACCGTCACCGAGCCCGTCGTCGGCGTGAGGGCCGACAGCAGCGACAGCGCCCCGAGCACGGTGAGCACGATCCGCGCCCAGTTGCGCCCGCCGTACATCATGAAGGCGAAGAACAGGTACAGCGCCGCGAAGATCACGAAGACGACGACCACGATCGCCTTGGTGGCGTTGACCAGGCTCTCCGTGTCGATGTTGACACCCTCGGACGCGCCGGCGCGGGCACCCGCCTGGATCGCCAGATCCCAGACGGAGCTGTTCAGGACGATGATCAGACCGACGAGCGAGGAGACGGCGCCGAGTACCCAGGCCCAGAATGCGAGCGTCACGGTGATGGGCTTGGCCGGCTTCTCCGGCAGCGCGGCCCCGCCCGGGTAGGCGCCGAATCCCTGGGGACCGCCGGGGTACGGCGGCGGGTATCCGCCCGGCGGCGCGCCCTGACCCGGGTAGCCCTGCTGGGGCGGGTAGCCCTGCTGGGGCGGGTAGCCCTGCTGCCCGGGCTGGCCGGGGTAGCCCTGCTGCCCGGGCTGCCCCGGGTAACCCTGTTGGCCGGCGTGCCCCGGGTAGCCCTGCTGCCCGGGGTAGCCCTGTTGCCCGGGTTGGCCCGGGTAACCCGGCTGGCCGGGATAACCCTGCTGGCCGGGGCCGCCCTGGTGAGGCTGCTGACCGCCGGAACCCTTCGTGAACGGATCCTGCGGCTCGCTCGAACCGGCAGAGTACGGATTGCTCATGATCAAACGGTAACCCTGTTGGCGCCGTCCGGATCGCATTGGCCGAATAGACTTGCGGCAAACCTGCGCTTCCCGAGCC
>JBIOVW010000680.1:0-16577 GCA_044867945.1 Nakamurella sp.
ACCGCTGCGACCTCGATCACGTCGTTCGGTACCCGGAAGGCCCCACCGCGGCATGGAATCTCGGCGCGAAGTGCCGTAACGACCACCGGGCCAAGACCCACGCCGGGTTCGGCACGACACTGACCGCAGGAAATACGACCTGGACCACCCCGACCGGCCACCGCTACCAGGCCGGCACCGACCCGCTGCCCGTCGAGCCGTGGCCGGACGACACCGGATAGGCAAGTCATCGCGGCAGGGGCGGGCGTGGCGGCGGTCATGACGTGCAGATCGGCACGGCCGCCCGGCTCAGCATTCCACGATGTTGACTCCGATGACATGCAGCGCCAGTCCGCCGCGGGCGGTTTCCTTGTATTTGACGCTCATGTCGGCGCCGGTGTCCCGCATGGTCCTGATGGCCTTGTCCAGGGTGACGTGGTGCTGGCCGTCGCCGAGGATGGCCATCCGGGCGGCGGTGATCGCCTTGACCGAGGCGACGGCGTTGCGTTCGATGCACGGGATCTGCACCAGGCCGCCGACCGGGTCGCAGGTCAGGCCGAGGTTGTGCTCGATGCCGATCTCGGCGGCGTTCTCCACGTGTTCCGGGGTGCCGCCGAGCACCTCGGCCAGGCCGGCGGCGGCCATCGCGCAGGCGGAGCCGACCTCGCCCTGGCAGCCCACCTCGGCGCCGGAGATGGACGCGCCCTGTTTGAACAGGATGCCGATGGCGGCGGCGGTGAGCAGGAACCGGATCACGCCGTCCTGGTCCGCGCCGGGCACGAACCGGGAGTAGTAGTGCAGTACTGCAGGCACGATGCCGGCGGCGCCGTTGGTGGGGGCGGTGACCACCCGGCCGCCGGCGGCATTCTCCTCGTTGACGGCCAGCGCGTACAGGGTGATCCATTCCACCGCGTGCAAGGGGTCGTCGGCGCCGGGCGCGCCGAGCAGCTGCTGGTGCAGGGTGTGCGCGCGGCGCCGCACCTTCAGCCCGCCGGGCAGCACCCCGGTTGCCCGGCAGCCGTTGTCCACGCAGTCCCGCATGACCGCCCAGATTGTCAGCAGCCCGTCGCGGACCTGCTGTTCGGTGCGGTGCACCAGTTCGTTCTGCAGCATGATCCAGCTGATCGGCTTCCCGGTGGCCCGGGTGTGCGCGAGCAGCTGCTCGGCGGTGCTGAACGGGTACGGCACCGGTGTCGCATCGAGCACGGTGGCCTGCCGGCCGGTTTCGTCCTCGCCTAGGACGAACCCGCCGCCGACGGAGTAGTACGTGCGGGTGAGCAGGAGCTGCCCGTCCCCGTCGTGGGCGTGGAATTGCATGCCGTTGGTGTGGAAGTCCAACCGCCGCCGGCGGTACAGCACGATGTCCTGGTCCGGGTCGAACCCGATCGTGACACCCCAGGGCAGGGTCAGCTTGTGGGTGTCGTACACCTGCAGCACCGCCGGGCCGGTCGCCCGGGGATCGACGGTGTCCGGGGCATGCCCCTGCAATCCCAGGATCGCCGCCTTGACCGTGCCGTGGCCGTGTCCGGTCGCGCCGAGCGATCCGAACAGCTCCACCCGGATGCCGTCCGGGTCGATCCCGGCGCGACGCAGTTCCTCGGTGAACAGCAGGGCCGCCCGCATCGGACCCACCGTGTGTGAGCTCGACGGACCGATCCCCACCTTGAACAGATCGAAAACGCTGATGGTCATCGCGGCCTCTCCGACCCGCGTCGGCGGGCCGTTCGTCGTTGCTGGTCAAAGGCGGCACCCGCCGAATGAACCGACATTGCGCATCCATGCCCCGGATGCGCAACGTGGGTTCAGCGGACGACCACTCAGCGGCCGGGGGTGTCCGGCAGCTCGGTTGTCGGCGTGGGGTTCGGCTCGACCGCACCCGGGGTGGCGACGACGGGGCCGCCCCCGGTGAGGGCGGCGCGCTCCTCCGCGATCGCGGCGATGCGGCCTCGGCACAGGAACCAGCCCAGCACCAGCAGCGGAACGATGATCACCAGCGAGCCGATGGTGAAGGTGCCGACCGGGTAGTCGAAGCCGATGAGGACGAACACACCGGCCAGGAAGGCCAGGGTGAGGTACGACGTGAACGGCGCACCGATCATCCGGAACGACGGACGCTTCAGCAGACCTCGATCGGCCCACTGCTTGAGCCGGATCTGACACAGCACGATCGTCGCCCAGGCCGCGATGATGCCCAGAGACGCCACGTTGAGCACGATCTCGAAGGCCTCTTCCGGCACGATCGCGTTCAGGCCGACCCCGAGCAGGGTCATCGCCGCGGTGATCGCGATGCCGCCGTAGGGCACGCCGGCCTTGTTCATCCGGCCCGCGTACTTGGGTGCCGACCCGTTCATGGCCATCGAATGCAGGATGCGGCCGGTAGAGTACAGGCCGGCGTTGAGCGAGGACAGCGCGGCGGTCAGCACGACGAGGTTCATGATCGCTCCGACGCCCTCGACTCCGATCGAGTCGAAGAACGTCACGAACGGCGACACGCCGGCCTGATAGGCGGTGTAGGGCAACAACAGCACGAGCAGCAGCACGGAGCCGACATAAAAGATGCCGATCCGGATGATCACGGTGTTGATCGCCTTGGGCATGATCTTCTCCGGGTTCTTCGTCTCACCCGCGGTGGTGCCGATGAGCTCGATCGACGCATAGGCGAAGACCACACCCTGGATGATGACGATGGCCGGGAGCAGGCCGTTGGGCAGCCAGCCACCGTTGTCGCCGATCAGGCTGAATCCGACCGTCTGCCCGTCGATCGGGGTCCCGAAGAGCACGAAGTAGGTGCCGACGACCAGGAAGGCAACCAGGGCCACCACCTTGATCAGCGCGAACCAGAATTCCATCTCGCCGAAGACCTTGACCGACACCAGGTTCAGCGACAACACCACCGCCAGCGCGATCAGCGCCCAGACCCATTGCGGCACCGAGTCGATGAACGGTGAGTACTGGCCGAAGAACTTCATGTAGAGCGCCACCGCGGTGACGTCGACGATGGCGGTCATCGCCCAGTTCAGCCAGTACATCCAGCCAGTGGCGAAAGCCGCTTTTTCCCCGTAGAACTCACGGGCGTAGGACACGAAGGATCCGGAAGACGGCCGGTGCAGCACCAGCTCACCCAAGGCCCGCAGTACCAGGAACGCGAAGAATCCGCAGAGCGCGTAGATCAGCACGAGCGCTGGTCCGGCCTGGGCCAGCCGGCCGCCGGCGCCGAGGAACAGGCCGGTGCCGATCGCGCCGCCGATGGCGATCATCTGCACCTGGCGGGCCTTGAGGCCCTTGTGGTATCCCTTCTCCTCCTCCTGGAAGAACTCGGTGAGGTGCGACTCGGTCTGCTCCGGTGAGGGGTGATGGTACGTGTGATGGCCGGGACCGGCCTTCGTGAGGTTCTGTGATCGGGTGGGGACGGTCAAGGAACACCTCTTTGTGTCGGTGGGACGAGGGTGGAGGACGAGAATCAGCGGAACAGGTCGGGGGCGGCGACTACCGAGCCGACCGGACGACCACCGCCGAGCACGGTGCCGGCGGCGGCCACCGCGGCGGAGGCCGCAAGGGCTTCGGTGCGAACGCCGAGAAACTCCAGCGCTGCGAGAACGATGGGCAGGCGGGCCCGTTCGGCGCCGTCGGAGATCTTGAAGGCGGCGGCGCGCCCGTCCGGCAACGCGAAGGCCTGGACGCCGTCGGCGCCGAGTTTGACCAGGAGCCCGGGGATTTCGGTCATCAGCAGGGTGTCGCCGGAGGTGCTTCCGCCGACGAGGTGGGGATGCCGGCGCATGGCGTCGGCGACTGCGCGCCCCGAGGTCCCCGGCCGCCCGGTGACCAGAGCACCGAAGCCGCGGGCCAACCCCACCAGATCGGTGGCGAAGACCGGCGCCCCGCATCCGTCGACGCCCATCGTGCCGTGCGTGACGGTGTCCGTGGTCTTCTCGATAGTGGCCCGGATGCGGCGCTGCAGGGGATGATCCGGGTCAAGGTAGCCGGCGGTCGACCAGCCGGCCATCAGGCAGGTCTGCAGCATGGCGGCGTGCTTCCCGGAGCAGTTCATGTAGGCCCGGCGGGGCCCGCCACCGGCGCGGATGACCCCGTCCCGAGCGGTCGGATCGGCCGGTAGATCGGCCGGGCAGCCCAGGTCGTCCTCGGTCAGTCCCGCAGCCGCCAGCATGGCCAGCACCGCGGCCACGTGGTCCGCTTCACCGGTGTGGGACGCCGCGGCCACGGCCAGCTGCGGACCGGGCAGGGGAAGGCCCGCATCCAGCATCGCGACCGCCTGGAACGGCTTGGCGCAGGAGCGGTGGAACACCGGCCGGTGCACGTCGCCACGCTGCCACAGCACCGAGCCGTTCCGGTCGGTGATCACCAGGGCGCCGTAGTGGGTGCCTTCGTGCAGCCCGGACCGGTACACCCGGGCCAGCTCGACGTCCGCGGACCCATCGGTCGCGGCCCGGTTCCGGTTGAAACCGATGCCGACCGAGAGGATGTCGGTGGGAATGATCACGATCGCACCGCCGTCGTGCCGGCGATCGAGGACAGGATCGCGTCGATCCGCCGACGGCTGAGCAGCGCTCGCTGTTCCACGATCTCGACGACCCCTCGTCCGCTGACCAGGGCCTCCTGTGCCACGTCGGTGGCGTTCTCGTAGCCGATCTCCGGGCTGAGCGCGGTGACCAGGCCGATCGAGTCGGCCACCCGGGCGTGGAGCAGGTCACGATTCGCGGTGGTCCCGTCGATGCACTTGTCGGCCAGCACCGTGGCCGCGGCGGCCAGGTGATCGAGGCTGGCGAACAGGGAGTGGGCGATGATCGGCTCGAAGGCATTGAGCTGCAGCTGCCCGCTCTCGGCGGCGAAGGTCACCGTCACGTCGTTGCCGATCACCTCGAACGCGACCTGGTTGACGACCTCCGGGATCACCGGGTTCACCTTCCCCGGCATGATCGAGGAGCCGGCCTGCCGGGCGGGCAGGTTGATCTCGCCGAATCCGGCCCGGGGCCCGGAGGAGAGCAGGCGCAGGTCGTTGCAGGTCTTCGACAGCTTTACTGCGACCCGCTTCAGCACGCCCGACAGCTGGACGAAATGGCCGACGTCGGAGGTGGCCTCGACCAGATCGACCGCGGAGACCAGGGTGTCGATGCCGGTGAGCCGGCGGAGTTCGGCGATCACATGCCGCCGGTACTCGGGGTGGGCGTTGAGTTCGGTGCCGATCGCGGTGCCGCCGAGGTTCACCTCGTGCAGCAGCGCCCGGGCCTCCCGCAGCCGCTGCCGGTCCTCCTCGAGAGTGGACGCATAGGCCCCGAACTCCTGGCCCAGGGTCATCGGCACGGCGTCCTGCAGCTGGGTGCGACCCATCTTGAGCACGTCGGCGAACTCGGCCGCCTTGCGCAGGTACGCCTCGTGCAGCACGCCGAGCGCGGCGTCGAGCTTGACGACGTACGTGTCGAGCGCGATGTTGATGGCGGTCGGGTAGACGTCGTTGGTGCTTTGCCCGAGGTTGACGTCCTGCAGGGGATGCAGGAACTGATACTCGCCGCGGGCGTGCCCGAGGAGCTCCAGGGCCCGGTTGGCGATGACCTCGTTGGCATTCATGTTCGTCGAGGTGCCGGCCCCGCCCTGGATCATGTCGACCACGAACTCCTCGTGCAGCGCGCCCCGCCGGATCTCTTCGGCGGCGGCGATGATCGCCTCGGCCTTGACCTTCTCGAGCGCCCCGATGTCCCGGTTGGCGGTGGCGGCCGCCTGCTTCACGGCGGCGAGCGCGGCAATGAAGGCCGGGTAGATCGCCAGCTTGATGCCGGAGATCGGGAAGTTGTCGACCGCCCGCGCCGTGTGCACGCCGTAGTAGGCGTCGGCGGGAACGTCGAGGTGGCCCAGCAGATCGTGTTCGGACCGGGTTCGGATCACCGCCTCGTCGGCATCGATAGGAGCCACGGGGGTGCTGAGGGACATGTCGGGGAACACCTTTCTGCACGCACGAACGGAACGCGTCGTCGGATTCGGTGATGGGGTTGAGCTGCCCGGCTGTCAAGCTGTCGGACAGATTTTGAACGATAGGAGAAGACCAACTGCCCGTCAACCGGCTCGTGACGGGTCTCACGCGACCCGGCGGAATCCGCAGATCACCACCCGTGGTCACGCCTCGCTACCCTTCGACCATGAGCCCGTCTGACAGCTGGACAACCTCACAACCGCAGTTCGCGCGGGTGTCCGCGGCGGAGGCGGTGCTGGCCGACCTGCGTGGGGCAATCGAACGCGGGGAACTCCCGGTGGGTCAGCGCATTCCCTCCGAGGCCGCTCTCGCCGGTCGATACGGCGTCAGCCGCGCAGTTGTTCGGGAGGCGCTGCGCTCGTGCGAGACCCTTGGGCTCACCCGCACCCGCACCGGCAGCGGCACGTATGTGATCGCCGATCGTGTGCCGACCGCGTTGACCGTCGCGGACTACTCGAGCCAGGACCTGCTCGAGGCCCGGCCGCACGTCGAGATCCCGGCCGCCGGCCTGGCGGCAACCCGTCGCACCCCGGCCCAGCGGGACGAATTGCGCCTGCTGGCCGGGCAGATGGAGACGGAGTCCGACCCCGCGCACTGGGTGCGGACCGACGCCGCGTTTCACTCCGCCATCGCCCGGGCCAGCGGTAACCAGGTCTTCGCCGACCTGCACGCGACCATGGCAACGGCACTGGCCCGGCAGTCCGAGACGCTGAATCTGGTCGCCCACCGCCGGGAGGCCGCCAACCGCGAGCACTCCGCGATCGTCGCCGCCATCGACGCCCGGTCGGCGGATCAGGCGGAAGCGGCGATGGCCGCGCACCTGAGCGAGGTGCGCCGGGCGGTGGAACAGCTCGTCAGCGGCTGATCGTTCCCTTCCCCGAAGCGCCCCGAAGCGTCGAACGACCCGTGTGGGATTCTGGCAAGCCACATCAGCGGGGAACGGGTAATTCAGCTGAGGACAAACGTCAGCTCGTGCTGCCACCCATCCGCCGACCGATCGCGGCGCCGGTCCGCTGCACGTGTTCGATCAGCTGCGGTGACGGCGGCGCGTCGGCCAGCGGGAAGGTGATCGCGACGGCGGCCAGCGGATAACCCTGATGATCGGTCACCGCGCAGGCGATGCTGGCGGCGTCGGCGCTGACCAGCCCGGTCTCGGTGGCGTAGCCGTCCCGCCGGACCCCGGTCAGCACGCGCCGCAGCTCGGTGAGCGTGGTCGCGCCGCCTCCGTGCCGCTCGACCAGCGATTCCCGCCTCGGGTACAGCGCCCGGAGCTGCTGCGGCGGCAGCGCCGCGAGCATGGCCAGCCCGCTGGCGGTCAGGTGCGCGGGTAGCCGCACCTCGACGTCGGTGACCAGGACCGGTCGGCCAGGGGCCCGCTCCTCGATCACGTACAGCACGTCCTGCCCGTGCAGCACGGCCAGGTGCCCGGTGTAGCCGACCCGGTCCACCAGGCGGGCCAGGAACGGGCGGGCCAGCCGCTGCAGCGGCGCCTGCCGGTTGTAGGCCGAGCCCAGGTCGAATGCGGACAGCCCCAACGCATATCGCCGCTCGGCCTCCAGATGCACGACGAACCCCTCGTCCCGCAACAGGGCCAGCAGGTGGTACACCGTCGACCGGGGCACCCCCAGCTCGCGAGAGATGGCAGCAGCCGGCATCGGCTCAGCGTGCCGGGCGAGCAGTTTGAGCAGCGCGATGCACGCCGCCGCGGCCGGGACGTTCACCATGCCTGCAAGTCTCGCATACCAGACGCAACGTCTCGGATACGAGACGGAACCGCCCTTGCAGCACTATTCGCACAGGCCAGGGCCCTGGTTCCATTGTCAGGACACGAACCCGGAGAAAGGAATGCGTCGATGGAAGGTGCACGTCCGGTCCGCGCTCCCCGCGGCACCACGCTGACCGCGAAGTCCTGGACCACCGAGGCTCCCCTGCGGATGCTGATGAACAACCTGGACCCGGAGAACGCCGAGCGGCCCGACGACCTGGTCGTCTACGGCGGCACCGGCAAGGCGGCCCGGGACTGGCGCTCCTTCGATGCCATGGTCCGCACGCTGACCACCCTGGAGGCCGACGAGACCATGCTGGTCCAGTCGGGCCGCCCGGTCGGCGTGATGCGCACCCACGAGTGGGCGCCCCGGGTCATCCTGGCCAACTCCAACCTGGTCGGCGACTGGGCCACCTGGCCGGAGTTCCGCCGGCTGGAGAAGCTGGGCCTGACCATGTACGGGCAGATGACGGCCGGCTCCTGGATCTACATCGGCTCCCAGGGCATCGTCCAGGGCACCTACGAGACGTTCGCCGCCATTGCCGAGAAGCGGTTCAACGGCACCCTGGCCGGCACCCTCACCCTCACCGGCGGGGCCGGCGGGATGGGCGGCGCGCAGCCGCTGGCGGTCACCCTGAACGGCGGCGCCTGCCTGATCGTCGACGTCGACCGGTCCCGGCTGCAGCGGCGGGTCGACCACCGCTATCTGGACGAGTTCGCCACCGACCTGGACGACGCGATCGACAAGGCATTGCAGGCCAAAGCGGAGCGGAAGGCCTGGTCGGTCGGCCTGGTCGGCAACTGCGCGACGGTGTTCCCCGAGCTGCTGCGCCGCGGGGTCGACATCGACATCGTCACCGACCAGACCAGCGCGCACGACCCGCTGTCCTACCTGCCCACCGGCATCGACCTGGACGACTGGCACGACTACGCCGAACGCAAGCCCGAGGAGTTCACCGACCGGGCCCGCGAATCCATGGCCCGGCACGTGGAGGCGATGGTCGGCTTCCAGGACGCCGGCGCCGAGGTGTTCGACTACGGCAACAGCATCCGGGACGAGGCCCGCCTCGGCGGCTACGACCGGGCGTTCGACTTCCCCGGTTTTGTGCCGGCCTACATCCGGCCGTTGTTCTGCGAGGGCAAGGGCCCGTTCCGCTGGGCCGCGCTGTCCGGCGACCCGAAGGACATCTACGCCACCGACCGGGCGGTGATGGACCTGTTCCCGGACAACGACCGGCTGCAGAAGTGGATGCGCGGCGCCCGCGACAAGATCAGCTTCCAGGGCCTGCCGGCGCGGATCTGCTGGCTCGGCTACGGCGAGCGCGACAGGGCCGGCCTCCGGTTCAACGAGATGGTCGCCTCCGGCGAGTTGTCCGCGCCGATCGTGATCGGCCGGGACCACCTGGACTGCGGCTCGGTCGCCTCCCCGTACCGGGAGACCGAGGCGATGGCCGACGGGTCCGATGCGATCGCCGACTGGCCGCTGCTGAACGCGCTGATCAACACCGCCAGCGGTGCGTCCTGGGTGTCCATCCACCACGGCGGCGGGGTCGGCATCGGCCGGTCCATCCACGCCGGCCAGGTCTCACTGGCCGACGGCACCGCCCTGGCCGCCGAGAAGCTGGCCAGGGTGCTCACCAACGACCCCGGCATGGGCGTCATCCGGCACGTCGACGCCGGCTACGAGCTCGCCGAGACCGTGGCCGCCGCGCGGGGCGTCCGCATCCCCATGAAGGAGAGCTGACGATGGCCGCCGCCGCACCCGGGGGTCTGGAACGTCGCACCATCGACGTCGTCCCCGACTCCGAACGGCACGGCAAGCCGTTCAACCAGTTCACCCTGTGGTTCGGGGCGAACATGCAGATAACCGCCATCGTCGACGGCGCGCTCGCGGTGGTGTTCGGCGCCGACCCGCTGTGGGCGGCCGTCGGGCTGATCATCGGCAACGTGCTCGGCGGCATCGTGATGGCGCTGCACTCCGCGCAGGGACCGAAAATGGGGATCCCGCAGATGATCTCCAGCCGCGCCCAGTTCGGCGTGTACGGCGCGGTGGTCCCGCTCGTGCTGGTGATCCTGATGTATCTGGGCTTCGCCGCCACCGGCACGGTGCTGTCCGGCCAGGCAATCAACCAGCTCACCGGTGTGGGCGTGCCGGCCTTCGGCATCGTCGTGTTCGGGGTGCTCACCGCGATCGTGGCCATCCTCGGCTACCGGTGGATCCACGTCCTCGGCCGGGTCGCCACCGTCGCCGGCATCATCGGGTTCACCCTGCTGGGCGCGAAGCTGTTCGCCAACTACGACATCGCCGCCCTGTTCACCGGCAACACGCTGGACTGGCCGACTCTCCTGCTGGCGGTCTCGCTGGGCGCCGGCTGGCAGCTGACGTTCGGCCCGTATGTCGCCGATTACTCGCGCTACCTGCCGCGCTCCACCCCCGCGGCGACCACGTTCTGGACCACGTTCTCCGGCAGCGTGCTGGGTTCGAGCTGGGCGATGCTGCTCGGCGTCGTGGTGGCCGCCCTGCCCGGATCCGGCTTCCTGACCAACCAGGTCGGATACCTGGGTGAGCTGGCCGGCGGCGGCGCCCTGGCGCTGCTGATCTACCTGGTCATCGTCATCGGCAAGCTGACAGTGAACACCCTGAACGCCTACGGCGGATTCATGTCGATGCTGACCACCGTGTCCGCCTTCACCCGCTCGTCCCGGGTCGGCCAGTTGGCGCGCTCGCTGTACATCCTCGGGTTCATCGCGGTCTCGGTCATCATCGCGTTGGCCGCGTCGGCGGACTTCCTGAACAACTTCAAGAACTTCATCCTCGTGCTGCTGATGGTGTTCATCCCCTGGTCGTCGATCAACCTGGTCGACTACTACCTGGTCTCCAAGGAACGGGTGGACATCCCGGCGCTGTACGACCCCGACGGCCGCTACGGCAGGTGGAACGTCGTGTCGCTGACCTGCTACGCGATCGGCGTCGTGGTGCAGATTCCGTTCATGGCCCAGAAGCTCTACACCGGGCCCATCACCGAGTTGCTCGGTGGCGCCGACATCTCCTGGCTCGTCGGGCTTGTCGCCACCGCGGCGGTCTTCTACCCGTGGGCCAAGCGGCGGTTCAACCCGCCCACCGACATGATCTACCCGCAGAGCCTGACCGAGACTCCGGCCACCGTCCGGGTCTGACCGAGGATAGTTGATGACCTTCGACGCGATGTGGTCGGCGATCGAGCCGATCGGCCGGGACGCCGGCACCGGTGGCTACCGCCGCTTCGCCTGGACCCGGTCGGACAGCGACCTGCGGGAGTGGTTCGCCGGCGAGTGCGCCCGGCGCGGCCTGGATCTCACGGTGGACCGAGCCGGCAACCAGTGGGGCTGGTGGGGCGACCCGGACGCCGCGGCGGCGGCCGGCAGGCCCGGCGTCGTCATCGGATCCCACCTGGATTCCGTGCCCGACGGCGGCGCGTTCGACGGCCCGCTCGGCGTGGTCAGCGCCTTCGCAGCCCTCGACCGGTTGCGCGACACCGGATTCCAACCCGGCCGACCGATCGGTGTGGTCAACTTCGCGGACGAGGAGGGGGCCCGGTTCGGCATCGCCTGCGCCGGATCGCGGATCATCACCGGGCAACTGGACGCGGACCGGGCGCGTGGGCTGACCGACACCGACGGGGTCAACCTGGCCGAGGCGATCCAGCGGGCCGGCGGCCGCCCGGACGCGGTCGGGACGGACGGCGAAACCCTGCGCCGGGTCGGCACCTTCGTCGAGCTGCACGTCGAGCAGGGCAGGGCCCTGGTGGACACCGGCGACCCGGTGGCCATCGGCACGGGCCTCTGGCCGCACGGCCGCTGGCGGATCGACTTCCCGGGCGAGGCCAACCACGCCGGCACGACCCGACTCGAGGACCGGCAGGACGCGATGATCGGCTACGCGCACACCGTGCTCGCCACCCGAACGGCCGCGCAGGCCCGCGGGTGCCTGGCCACCATCGGCAAGGTCGCGGTGCGGCCCGGTGGCGTCAACGCCATCGCCAGTGGCGTCACCGGCTGGCTGGACGCCCGCGGTGCCGTCGAGGACGACGTGCTCGCCGCGGTCGCCGATATCGAGGCCATCGCCACCGACCACGGCGCGACCTTCCGCCGGGAGTCGTGGACCCCGCCGACGCAGTTCGATCCCGCCCTGGCCCGGCGGCTCCGGTCGATTCTCGGCGCCGACGTGCCGTTGCTGGGCACCGGCGCCGGGCACGACGCGGGAATCCTCGCCGTGGCCGGGATTCCGGCCGCGATGCTGTTCGTCCGGAATCCGACGGGGGTCTCCCACTCCCCCGCCGAACATGCCGAACGCGACGACTGCCTGGCCGGGGTCCGCGCGCTGGCCGATGTCACCAGGGAGCTGGCCGCATGACCTCCTGGTTCGCCCCACACGCGCTGTTGCCGAGCGGGCCCGCCACGGACGTCACCTTCGAGGTGACCGACGGCCGGTTCACCGCGATCCGAACCGACACCCGCCCGGAGGCCGGTGCCACCGTGATGCCCGGAGTGGTGTTGCCGGGACTGGCCAACTGCCACAGCCACGCCTTCCACCGCGCCCTGCGCGGCCGCACCCACAGCGGCGGCGGCACGTTCTGGACCTGGCGCGAAGGCATGTACGCCGTCGCGGCGGCCCTTGATCCCGACACCTACCTGGACCTGGCCAGGGCCACTTACGCCGAGATGGCCCTGGCCGGCATTACCGCGGTCGGCGAGTTCCATTACCTGCACCACGCCCCCGGCGGGGTCCGCTACGCCGACCCGAACGCCATGGGCGCGGCCCTGATCCAGGCCGCCGCCGACGCCGAGATTCGACTGACGCTGCTCGACACCTGCTACCTGTCCGGCGGTCTCGGCCCGGACGGACACGTCGAGCTGGGACCGGAGCAGCGGCGGTTCGGCGACGGGGATGCCGACGGCTGGGCGGAGCGGGTCACCCTGCTGGCGGACAGCGATACCGTCCGCATCGGCGCGGCGGTGCACTCGGTACGGGCCGTGCCGCGGGCGGCGCTGCCCGTGGTCGCGGCGGCGGCGCACGGACGGCCGCTGCACGTGCACCTGTCCGAGCAGCCGGCCGAGAACGAGGCCGCGCTGGCGTGCTACGCCCGCACCCCGACCGAACTGCTGGACGAACAGGGCGTGCTCGGCCCGCTGACCAGCGCCGTGCACGCCACCCACCTGACGGCGAACGACATCGCGGTGCTCGGCCGGACCGGGACGACGTCCTGCTTCTGCCCGACCAACGAGCGGGACCTGGCCGACGGGATCGGACCCGCCCGGGCGCTTTCCGACGCCGGATCGCGACTGAGTCTGGGCTCGGACCAGCACGCGGTGATCGACCTGATCGAGGAGGCCCGCGCGCTGGAGATGCACGAGCGGCTGGCCACCCTGAACCGGGGCCGGTTCACCCCGACCGAACTCCTGAACGCCGCGACCCGGCACGACACCCTCGGCTGGCAGGACGCCGGATCCCTGGTCGTCGGGGCACGCGCAGACCTGGTGGCGGTCCGGCTGGACAGCGCCCGCACCGCCGGCGCGGATCCGGCGCAGATCCTGCTCGCCGCGACCGCCGCCGACGTCGACACCGTGGTGGTGGACGGGCGGACCGTGGTCGTCGGCGGGCGGCATCGGCTCGGGGATGTCGGGGACCTGCTGCGAAGGGCCATCGCGCCGCTGTGGGAGAGCGCTCGGGTCCCCGCTTGATTCGACGTACCGCAGTCGCACCCGGCGACCGGATGTTCCGCAGGTGACGCGCGCGGGGCCGCCCCCGCTGGGACCGCGCTGAACAACCCGGCTCCTGCGCGGAGCCGGCCAGCCCGGCCAACGCACCCGCCGTCTTCGGTTCGCGCCACCTTTCCGCAGGTCGCGCCACAAATTCCCGGCGCGACCTGGGCAATTGTGGCGCGGAGCGGAGCCGTCGCCGGATTGTCGGAGCCCGGTCCTCCTGTGCTCGACAGCGGCCTCGCAAGCTCGGCCGACTACCCGTTCAACGGCACCAACCGGTAGCCGGCGCCCCGCAGGGTTTGGATGCGGTCCTCGCCGAGCTTGCGACGCAGGTACCGCACGTACACGTCGACGACGTTCGAACCGGGGTCGAAATCGAAACCCCACACCTGGCTCAGCAGCTGCTCGCGGGTGAGGACCTGGTCCGGATGTCGCAGGAACACCTCGGCGAGCGCGAACTCACGACCGGTCAGCTCCACCACGACGTTGCCCGTCTGCGCCCGGCGCGTCCGCAGGTCCAGCGACAGGTCGCCGCAACGCAGCACGGTGGCCTCCGGGCGTCCCTCACCGCGCAACCGCAACCGAACCCTGGCCAGCACCTCGTCGAAGGCGAACGGCTTGCGCACATAGTCGTCGGCCCCACCCTCCAGACCGGCGACGGTGTCCGCGACCTCGTTGCGGGCGGTCAGGATGATCACCGGCACCTGCACCCGCTCGGACCGCAACCGGCGCAGCACGGTGAAGCCGTCCATCCGGGGCAGGCCGATGTCCAGGATCATCAGGTCGAACATGCCGGATGCGGCCAGCCGGTAGGCGGATTCGCCGTCGCCGATCACCTCGACCGCAAACCCGTTGCGCTCCAGGCCCTTCTGCAGGAAGGAGGCGATCCGGTGCTCATCCTCCGCGATGAGAATGCTGGCCAATTCCCGCTCCCTTCGTCTCGTCGCCGGCGGTCGGTACGTCACGCCTCGGCAGGTCGAGGGTGAACGTGGCGCCGGCACCGGGCGCGCTGTCCACTGTCACGGTGCCGCCGTGCGCCCGAGCGATGGTCGACACGATGGCCAGCCCGAGTCCCGCTCCCTCTCCGGGCCGGCTGTCCCGGCCGCGGACCGTTCGCTGAAAGATCCGTTCACGATCCTCGGGCGAAACGCCGGACCCGGTGTCCCGTACCCATAGTCGCACTCGATCGGCGGTCACCGCACCGCCGGCGGCGATCACGTCGTCCCGTCCGGTGTGCGCCACCGCGTTGGCGCACAGCTGCATCAGCGCCTGGGTCAGCCGCTGCCCGTCGGCGTACACCTGCGTCTCGGCAACCGCGTCGATGAGCCAGCGGCGTGGCGCCATCGCCGAGGCCTTGGCGATCAGATCGACCAGCACGTCGGCCAGCTCGGTGGTTTCCAGATGCAGGAAATCCGGCCGGTCGGCCTGGGCCAGCACCATCAGGTCGTCCACGATGCGGCGCATCCGGTCGATCTCGTCGAGCAGCAGCGGCACAGTCTGCGCCCGTTCGATCGGGTCGTCACCGAGCAGCTCCAGGTGCCCCCGGACGATCGTCAGCGGCGTCCGTAGTTCGTGACCGGCGTCGTTGAGGAAGTCCCGCTGGGCCGCGAAGGCGGCCTGCAGCCGGTCCAGCATCCGGTTGAAGGTGCGCGCCAGCTGCGCCACGTCATCGCTGCCGGTCACCTCGATCCGGCTGGTCAGGTCCGATACGCTGATGCGCTCCGCGGTGCGCCGCACCTGCCGGATCGGCCTGAGCACCCGGCCGGCGACCAGCCAGCCGACCAGGGCGGCCACGGCAAGCGCGCCGAAGCTGATCAGCGCCAGCAACCGGATCACCGACCAGGCCTCGTTCCGCTGGGGGCTGAGGAACTCCACCACGACCAGGGCCGCCGGGCGCGGGTCCGTGGTCATGCGCACCGGGAACACGGCGATCGTCGCCAGACCCACCGGCGTCGAGACGGTGCGGCCGATCGGTGTGTCCGCGGCGGCGGCCAGCGCCACCACCTCCGGGTCGGTGTCCAGCCGAGCCGGCGGCTGCTGCGGACTTCGATGATCGGCCCGGCCGTCCACGACGGAGAAGAACGTCTCGTCGGCGTCGGGCAGGTTGTCCCGCAAGAATGCCGTCAGCAACCCGTCGATGGTGGAAAACGGTTGTCCCGTCTGCGGATCGACCGATCGGGCGGCATAGGCCCGCAGCTTGTCGCCCTCGTGGGCCAGTTCCGCGGACATGCGGGCGTCCGCCCTGGCCAGCAGCACGCGCCCGGCGACCAGCACCGACGCGGTCAGCGCCAGCGCGACGAGCACCATGCACCAGCCAACGATGCGGCCGCGCGCGCTGAGCACCAGGCCGCTGCCGCGCCCGGGTCGGCGAGTCAGCGGCGCCGGTGATGGGGTGCCATCGGGGCCGGCCGACCCGGTGCCGTCGTGGGGGATCAATCCTCGCACCGGTCGTCATCCGGATCACCATCGCCAGGATCATCGCCCCCCGGATCATCGTCGCCCGGATCAGCACCACCCGGATCAGCACCGTCAACGTCGACGCCTGCGGGGCACACGGGGGCGCCGGTCACCGCCGCGGCGCCGGACGCATCCACGTCGTTCGCCGGGCTGCTGGCCGTGCTGTCGGCGGGAGGGGTCGTGCGCCCGGTGGTCTGGCCGGTGACCGGCGGAGGGGTCTGCGCCGACGTCGCGGAGCTGCCCGCCGTCGGTGCACCGGACACCTGAACCGGGTCTCCCAGGTCGGGCGGACCGGCACGCACCAGGGCACCGGTGACGAACCAGACTGCCAGGACCACCAGCGGTCCGGTGACCAGGAGGGCAAGGACCGCGCTGGACAACCCGGCTCCTCCGTCGCCGGATTGTCTGCGCCCGATCCACCTGTGCCTATCGGCGGCCTCGCGAGCTCGGCCGACCACGCTCCACCGCTTCATGATCGACAGCCTGGCCGGTCGGGGTGAGTTGCTGGTGACGCCACGATGAGAACTTTCTCATGCGACCGCAGATGAGTGCCTTCTCATCGGGCGCTCAGCGTCGCGTCATCCCGGGCCGCGATGGTGGCCAGAACAGACCGAAGTGCCCTGACCCCAGGGCACCCGCCCCGAGGAGGCA
>JBIOVW010000681.1:0-4227 GCA_044867945.1 Nakamurella sp.
TCCCCTGCGACAACGAAGTTGTCGACGCGATCCGCTCCAGCGCGCGCGGCAGGTCGGTGCCATCCCTGTCGGCCGGCCGGGACAAGGTGCTCACCAGGCCGCGGGCTTCGACCAGGCCCTCTCGGGCGGACTCCGCGGCCTGCCGGACGTGACTCCAGGACCGTTCCGGGTCGTCGGTCCGATGGTGCTCGGCGGCGGTCAGGAGCAAACTCACGCTGGTCAGGTCCTGCGTCACCGAATCATGTATTTCCCTGGACAGCCGCTGCCGCTCGGCCAGTGCCCCGGCCGTGCGTTCTGCGTCGGCAAGGCTGTCCTGGGTGCGCATGAGGTCGTCCAGCAACCTTTGTCGTCTGGCCGCCTCGCTGTCGAGCGCGCGGTAGGTCGCTACCCCCAGGACGGCCAGGCAGGTCGGTCCGGCGACGATCATCGGATCGAACGTGTCGCTGATCCGCAGCGTTGCGGTGATCACCCCGAGGACCAGCACGGCTATCACGGCAACGGCGCGCCCCGAGCTCAACGTCCGCAAAGCGGCGAAGGCCAGCGCGGCCACGCACCATCCGAAGCTGGGCGCGATGAAGACGAGCATCAGCCAGAGGACGGTCACGATCATCAGCCAGGCGACATGCAGCGCCTCCGGCAGCAACTGCCGGATCAGGTAGACGACCAGCAACAGCGCAGCACCCGGAAGCACCACCCAGGCCAGGTCGCCGACGCCATGGTTGATCAGATAGCGAGCTGCGGAGGTCGCCACCAGCACGATCATCACCGCATCCATCAGCGTCCAGGCGGTCCGTGTCCGCATCGCACTGCTCGACGTGCGCTGTGCGCCGGATCGTTCGGCGAAATCGAGCACGCGTTCTCCCTGCTTGCGACGGTTCCGGTTCGGTCATCAGGTTCAGCCAGTCACGGCGTGGCGCGCTGCGCCATAGTCCGTTCGGTTGGTTCCCACCCTCGACGTTCGACTCCGCGGGTCGAGCCGATCGGCCGATCCAGGCGCCGGCCCGGTTGGAAAGGCTGATCGTCGCCCGATTCAATCCACCACTTGGCCTCCGGGCCCGTGAGGAGAGACATGAGTAGGACACGTTGGTCCCGACCGGTGACGGCCGGTGTCGCGATGCTTGCCGCCACGACCGCGGTGCTGACCTCGGCGCCGGCCGCGGCCGGTCATCCACCGGGTGACGGTTCGTCGACGATCACGCTTCCCGGATCCACCGTTGCGCCGGGCTCGAAGTTCGAGGGCATCGGCCTGAACGAACACACCGGCACGTTCTACGTCAGCGAGACCACCGGAGGAGAGATCAGCCGTGGAAACATCCGGGCGAACGCGGCGCAACCGTGGCTTCCCGGCGACGGAGCCGACGGTCGCTGGACCGCTCGTGGTATCACCGTTGACCGGGAAGGTCGGGTATACATCGCCGGGGGCCCCAATGGGATCGACCACACCGGCGCCCCGGATCTGTGGGTCTACTCGCCGGGCGGCAGGTTGTTGGCCAAACTCGACACCGGCATCGACAACGCGTTCCTCAACGACGTCGTGATCGGCCCGGACGGCGCTGCGTACTTCACCAATTCCAATTCCCCGCAGATCTTCCGGGTTGCCCACGGCAGGAGCGGTTGGCAGGTCAGCACCTTTGTCGACGCCACCGGTGCGATCCCGACATCGGCCGGCTTCAACCTCGGCGGGATCATCGCCACCCCGGACGGACGAGCACTGGTCGTTGCCCAGGGCAATGTCGGCGCGCTCTGGCGGTTCGATCTGCGCTCCAAAGAGGTCAGCCGGATCTCCGGCACGGATCCGGATCCATCGATCCTGACCAACGCGCTGACGAACGCCGACGGCTTGGTGCTGCGGGGTCATCGGCTGCTGGTGATCCGCAATTTCTCCCGCTCGATCACCACGCTGAAACTGTCCGACCGCTGGAATACGGCGGCGCTGCTCGACCAGACACCCACCGACCCCGGTCGGGTGCTCACGACCGGCAAGCTCGCCGGAAACCGGCTGTACGCCGTGGACAGCAAGTTCGACGAGAACCCGGCAGTTCCGCCCTATGAGGTTGTCGTCCTCCACGTGCGTTGAGCGGTTAGGTCAGCGCGGCCCCGCTGGTGCACCCAACGCGACCACGGCGTCGATGGAGTCCACCTCATCCGGCGTCTTGTCATCGCGATACCGCAGCACCCGCGCGAACCGGAGCGCCACACCACCGGGGTAGCGGGTGGAGGCCTGCACGCCGTCGAACGCGATCTCGGCGACCAGCGGCGGGTCGACGAACACGGTGGTCTTCGTCCGGCGGACCTCGCGGGCGAGGAACTGTTCGGTCTGCCAGGTGAGCGTCGCGTCGGTCAGACCCTTGAAGGTCTTGCCGAGCATGACCAGGGCGCCGGTGCGCGGGTCTCGGGCGGCCAGGTGCAGGTTCGACAGCCAGCCCTGCCGCCGCCCGTAGCCCCACTCCGCGGCGATCACCGCCAGGTCGAAGGTGTGCCGCGGCTTGAGCTTGATCCAGCCGGAGTCCCGGCGGCCGGCCGCGTACGGGGCGTGCAGCTTCTTGACCACGGCCCCTTCGAAGCCCGCGGTAACCGCGCCCGTGAAGGCCGCCTCGACTGTGGCGAGGTCGTCGGCAAGAGTGCGTGGCACGATCAGCGTCTCCGGCAGCACGGAGGCCATCACCGCGGCCCGTTCGGACAGCGGCTCGTCCAGCA
Source organism: Nakamurella sp. (assembly GCA_044867945.1). GTDB lineage: Bacteria > Actinomycetota > Actinomycetes > Mycobacteriales > Nakamurellaceae > Nakamurella. The sequence goes on from JBIOVW010000681.1 coordinate 2,698, forward strand.
GGTCACGGCCGTCGACGTGCAGCAGGTCGAAGCAGTACAGGGTCAGCGGCAGGCTCGCGCCTGCTTGGGCGGTCTTCGTCATGGTCCGCGATGCGACCAGCTGGAACGGCACTGGCCGGCCGTCCGGACCGACCGCGAGCACCTCGCCGTCCAGCACCAGGCGCCGTGCGGGCAACTCGGCGACCGCCCGCACGACTTCCGGCAGCCGATCCGTGATGTCGTCGAGTGTCCGGGTGTAGAGCCGGATCTCGTCGCCGGAGCGATGCACCTGGACCCGGATTCCGTCCAGCTTGGTGTCCACCAGGGCCGGTAGGCCGGACTTTTCGACCGCGGCGGCCGGGTCCGGCGCGGAGGCGGCGAGCATCGGTCGCACCGGCACCCCCACCTGCAGGCCGACTGCCTGGAGCCCGCCCAGCCCTTCGGCGACCAGCAGGCGGGCCGCGGAGGCGGTGGAGCCCAGCAGCATCGAGGCCCGCTGCACCGCGGCGGCGGGCACCCCGAACGCCTCGGCCAGGCCGTCCTGCACCAGCGAATCCAGTGCGCCCTGCCGGATCTCGTCGAACACCAGGCCGCGCAGCAGCCGCTGCTCCGCCTCGGTGGCCCGGCCGAACAACGCCTCGACCGCCGCGGCGCGCAACACCGCCGACCCCTGACCGCCGATCGCCGCGATCCCCTCGAACGCGGCATCGACCTCCAGCACCGTCAGGGTCGCTTCCGCCGCGGGTGGGGGCACCGACGACAGCGACGCCCATCCCACGCCGGTGCGCCGCTGCCGCAGCGACCCCGACAGGTAGGTGACGACCAGATCGATCTCATCGGCGTCGGCGGCCCGGATGGCCGTGGCCAGCAGCGCCCGTTTGGCCAGCCGGGAGCGGGTGGCGCCGATGGCGGCGGAGGAGCTGGCAAGTTCGACGAACAACACCCGACCATCGTGACGCAGGGGTACGACAGTCAGCTCCGCCGACCCGACAGCAGCACCCCGACGGCCGCGCCCGCCGCCAGCACCGGAATCACCAGGAACGCGAGCTGCACGCCGACGGTGTCGGACAGGGTGGCGAGCGCGAACGGGCCGAGGCCGGAGGCCAGCCCGACCCCGACGGCCAGGACCGCCACCGCCCGGTCCGGATGCCCGCCGGAGGCGGTGATCGTCATCGCCGCCCCCAGCGGATACTGCCCGCCGAGCCCGATCCCGAGGAGCAGAAGCCCGGCCACGGACAGCGCCGCCGAACCGGACAGCCAGGCCACCGCCCAGCCGGCCAGCATGACCACGACCCCGACCAGGAACAGCGACATCGGTGACCAGCGCCGGGCCAGCGGCGCAAGGACCAGCCGACCCACGGCCATCCCGCCGACCACCGCGGCCACCATCCCCGACGCGGTGCCCGACGACATCCCGGTGCGCTCGACCAGGAGATCCGGGGTCCAGGTGACCAGGCTGAACTCGATCGCCACCGCGCACACCACAGCCAGCACCGCCGGCCAGTAGGCGCCGGGGAATCCGCGCACCGCGAATCCCCCGTCGCCGGCCGG
>JBIOVW010000682.1:0-2671 GCA_044867945.1 Nakamurella sp.
CGGCGTCGCTGCCCTGGACCACCTTCCAGTCGCCCTCGACCCAGCCGAGCAGCTGGGTGCCGGCGTACAGGGAGTCCCGGGTGGTGCCGTCGGCGCGGGTCAGCGTGGCGTAGCTGAGCAGGTTCACCGCGAACACGCCGGTGTGCAGCTCCTGGAAGGTGAACGCGACCGGGGTCAGCGCGTAGGACGCCGGCGCCGGCACCGCGCCATGGGCGGGCGCTCCGGCCTGCCCACGGCGCAGCCCGACCGCGGTGCGGGCCCGGTCCAGCAGGTCCTGACGGGCGTCGGGCGCGGCGTACACTGCGGCCACGCGGACCGCCTGGGCGTAGTCGAACCCGATCTGCGCCCTGGTCAGCGCCGCCTGCACGGCGACCGCGCCGAGGTCCACAGGCGGGAACTCGGTCGGATGCCCGGCGACCTGGCTACTGCCCGCAGGCAGGGTGACCCCGTCCCCGGACGGCCGGGCCGGCGCCTCACCGGCAACGCCGCGGTGGCTGGGCGGCCCGGGGTAGTACCTGCTGACCGGTCGCCCCGTCCCGCCGACGTCGGCAGGGTGACTTGCGGGGTGGTCGCCGCGCGTGGCCAGGAATCCCGGGACCACCGCGACTGCGGCCAGGCCCGCGAGCAGGCCGACGACCACCCAGCGCACCCGCCGGCTGCGGCTGCCGGTCGTAGGTGTGGACATGACCGGGGGTGTCCTTTCCGGTGGTCGGTTCATTCGGCGGTGATCCAGGGCCGCCAGCCGGCCTGGTTGGCGGCGGCGGTGCCCGGCCAGGTGGACGGTGCCGGTGCCGGCAGCGGGCCGGGCGCCACCATCCAGCGGCCCCCGGCCCATTGCATGCGCTCGCAGTGGCCGAACCCGACCCTGCCGACGCCGAGGTAGCCGGCGGTCACCTTCAGCAGCACACAGGCGGTCACCCAGTCGGGTCCGTCGGTGCCCTTGACCAGCGCGGCGGCGGGCTCCACCTCGACCCAGGAGCCCGGGACGGCGGCCTCGCCCGTGGAACTACTGTCCAGGAACGAGCGCACGCTGCGGGTGATCTGCCACCCTTCCGGGCCGATGCCGCCGGGCAGCGCCCAGTCCCGGTACACCTCCCGGGCCAGGGGCACACTCATCGCCTGCAGGGCGCCGAGGTCGATCTGAGCGAGCTGGCCGATCGCCCCCTTGGGGGTGCGGGGGAACCCGGTCAGGATCTGCGCCGGACCCAGCAGCTCCCCGGAGGGGATCGTGATCCCCTCGGGTGCGTGGTCGTCGACCTCGGCCGGGACCATGGCGTCCGCGGGCACGCTCACCATGCGGGCCGCAGCGATCCGGTCGCGGTGCGCCGCGCCGCGTGCCGCTCCGCTGCCGCCGCTGCTGCCGTCGATGCTGGGGGCCGGTCCCCCGGCCTGGTCGGTGTCGGACCCGGTTCCGCCGGCCGCGAGCACCAGCGCGTAGGCCAGCCCGCCAACCAGGCACGCGGCTACCACGACCCCCGCCACCAGGATCCCGAGAAGCCGGCGGCGGCTCCACCCGTCGGGGGTCGACCCGGTCACGGCGGCCATCAGATGCAGCCCTCGCCGAGGATGGCGTCCAGCATGCCGGGCAGGATCAGGTAGCCGATCGCGGCGACGAACACCACTACCAGGCTGATTACGCCGAGCTTGGAGGCGTGCGGCATGGAGAAGATCCGGCCGCCGACGACCGCGCCGAGCCCGATGACCACGCTCAGGCCGAACAAGACGATGACGCCCCACAGCACGTACCCGGTGATGTCGTCCACCGGCTGCTCTGCTCCGGGTGGGACTTTCGGGCAGACCTCGGCGGCCAGGGCGACGGCGTGTGCGGTCAGCGAACGCATGCTGGGGCCTCTCTCGGGGTGCCGGGTGCGCTGGTCGAGGTGGTCGGGTCGTCGGTCAGCCACAGCAGCCGGGCGGCGGCGGCGGTCAGCGCCGCGGGGAGCGGCCGGGAGTCCAGTCCGGCGGTGGTCAGGGCGCGGTCCTGCGGGACCTCCTCTAGGCGGCCGGTGTCGAGGAGCCGGCGGCTGGCGGGACCCGCTGAGCGCTCCACCCCCCGCGGCCACTTCCTGCGGCGGGGGCCGACTACGGCAACGGCGACCCGGTCCGGGGCCGACGGCGCGCCGCCGTCCAGGAGCTCGAGGGCCGCGTCGAGTCGCCGGAACCCGGGCACGGTCGCCGTGGTGACCACCACCAGGACGGCGGCGGAACGGACCGCCGCGGCCGGCCAGCCGCGGCTGGTGGCCAGGAGCCCGGCGTGCCAGCCGATGTCCAGGATCGTCAGCTGGTCGTCATGTTCGGCCGGTGTCGGCTCAGGGACCTCCTCGACGGTGGACACCGGGCCTGCGACCCGTTCCAGCAGCACCTGGTCTCGCGTCCCCCGGCACCAGCCCGTGGCATGGACGCCGAGCTCGGCGGTGCTCGCCGCGGCCAGCCCGGAGGCCGCGGCCGAGCAGCACTCCACCACCCGGGCCGGGCGTCCCGCGGCCAACGCCAGCGCCACCGCGAGGGTGCTGGCACCGACCGATCCGGCCGCGCCGATCACCGGCACCACCCGCTCTCCCGCGGCCGGCACCCACACCGCGCCGCCCCTCTCCGCGGTTACTCCGCTCCGACTGGTCCCACGCGGGCCGTGGCGGCGGAAGTCGCCCGCCTGGACCGCACGCCAGGCCCG
>JBIOVW010000683.1:0-6264 GCA_044867945.1 Nakamurella sp.
GGCCTGACATGGCCGATCAGCTGAAGGTCACCCAGGTCCGTTCCACGATCGGAAACAAGCGGCCGGCCCGTGAGTCGGTGCGCTCGCTCGGGCTGCGCAAGATCCACCAGACCGTCGTGGTCGACGACAACCCCGTCAACCGCGGCTACATCAATCGCGCGTCCCACCTGCTCACGGTCGAGGTCGTGCCGGGGAGTGAGTCATGACGATCAAGCTGCACGATCTGCGGCCGGCCAAAGGTGCGAAGCGGGCGAAGGTCCGCGTCGGCCGCGGTGAGGGCTCCAAGGGCAAGACCGCGGGCCGGGGCACCAAGGGCACCGGCGCGCGCAAGAACGTCTCGCCGGCGTTCGAGGGTGGGCAGCTGCCGCTGCACATGCGGCTGCCCAAGCTCAAGGGCTTCAAGAACCGGTTCAAGACCACCTACCAGGTCGTCAACGTCGGCCAGCTGGCCACCCTGTTCCCGCAGGGCGGCGCCGTCGGCGTGACCGAGCTGGTCGCCACCGGCGCGGTCCGCAAGGGCCACAAGGTCAAGGTGCTCGGTGACGGCGACCTGAACGGTGTCGCGATCACCCTGCGCGTCGACGCCGCCTCCGGCTCGGCCCGGGAGAAGATCACCGCCGCCGGCGGCAGCGTCAGCACCGCCTGAATCGGCCCATCCCGGCGCCGTTCCACAGCGACAGTCCTGCACAGCGACAGTCCTCCGCAGCGACAGTAATTGTGGGACGGCGCTGTTGGTCTCCACGCCGCCGCGGTCAAGGGTCGGAAGGCCCGTATCGACCGCCCGGGCGACTTTCACCCGGTTCGGACCATTTCCCGCCGCTCGGTCGAACAATTGGCCGTTCATTCACCGTCCGTTCACCGAGGACTCCTAGCGTCGCGACTGTGTCGACAACGTTGTTCCTGGTGACGATGGTGATCGTCACTGCGCTGTTCTTCGACTTCACCAACGGATTCCACGACAGCGCCAACGCCATGGCCACCTCGGTGGCCACCGGGGCCCTGCAACCCAAGGTCGCGGTGCTGATCGCCGCCATCCTGAACGTGGTCGGCGCGTTCCTGTCCACCGAGGTGGCCAAGACGATCTCCGGCGGGATCGTCAACGACGCCGTGGTCACCCCGACGATGATCTTCGCCGGTCTGGTCGGCGCCATTCTCTGGAACCTGATGACCTGGCTGTTCGGTCTGCCGTCCAGTTCCTCGCACGCCCTGTTCGGCGGGCTGATCGGGGCGGTGCTGATCGGCGCCGGGGTGTCCGGCGTGGACTTCTCAGTGGTCGTGTCCAAGATCCTGTTGCCGGCCATCATGGCGCCGCTGGTCGCCGGACTGGCCGCCGGAGTGGCCACCTTCCTGATCTACAAGATGCTCAAGCGCGCGGACACGGAGCCACAGGCGGGCTGGTTCCGCCGCGCGCAGACCGTCTCCGCGTCGCTGATCGCGCTGTCGCACGGCACCAGCGACGGGCAGAAGACGATGGGCGTGATCACCCTGGTGTTGATCACCGCCGGCTACCAGGAATCGGGTACGGGTCCGCAGTTCTGGGTGGTGGCCGCGGCCGGCCTGGCCATTGGGATCGGCACGTACTCCGGCGGCTGGCGGATCATGCGGACAATGGGCAAGGGGATCGTCGAGGTGAAGTCCCCGCAGGGTTTCGCCGCGGAGACCACCTCCGCCGCCGCGATCCTGGCCTCGTCGCACATGGGCTTCGGCCTGTCCACCACCCAGGTCTGCTCCGGCTCGATCATGGGCTCCGGGGTCGGCAAGAAGCTGGCCGAAGTTCGGTGGGGCACCGCCCGCAAGATCCTCTACGGGTGGCTGTTGACCCTGCCGGCTGCGGCCCTGGTCGGCGGCGTGGCCGCGGCCATCGCCCTGACCGGCACGTTCGGCCTCGTCCTGGTCTTCGCCGCGCTGATCGTCGGGGCCGGCACCATCTACGCCATCTCCAAGCGGGCCCCGGTGGACAGCGGCAACGTCAACGACTCCGCCGACGTCACCATCAACCCGGTCAAGGAACCCGTCGAGGTCGATGCCTGACTGCGCGCCGTCCGAACCGCCCGCACCACAGACAGGACATGATCGACATGAAGATCGATTGGGCGTCGCTGGGCCTCGTCGCGGTGACCACGGTGGTGGCCGCCATCGCGATCGTGGGCATCTTCTCGCTGGGCGTCATGGCGTTGACATCGGGCGGTCGGACCGCCGGGGCGACGCCGCTGGCCAGGATCGGCGGCTACCTGTGCCTGGGCGTCTCGGCCATGCTGGTGCTTTACGGGCTGTATCTGATCATCCCCCAGTTCCACTGACCGCCGGACTTGGCAGGATTCCGGCATGAGCTCCGAACCCCGGCACCATCTGCGCGGTGAGGTCGTCGTCGGCATCGACGATTCCGACGAGGCCCGGAAGGCAGCCGCCTGGGCGGCCGATGAGGCGCGGCGGCGGCACACCGGCCTGGCGCTGGTGTCGGCCTACAGCGTGCCCAAGCGCGGCCTGCTGGCCTACGGCGTGGTCGCCGACGACTACACCGCGACCCTGCGGACCGAGCAGCAGAAGCTGCACCGGGACATCGCCGCGTCGCTGCTGAACGTGTACCCGGGCCTGCCCATCACCAGCACCGTCGAGATCGGGCATCCGGTCGACGTGTTGCTCGGCCGATCGGCCGAGGCGGCCCTGCTGGTGGTCTCGACGCGGGAACGGGGGCGGTTCCGGCGGGCGATCGGCGGCTCGACGGCGATGGCGCTGGCCGCGCACGCGGCCGTGCCCGTCGCGGTGATCCGCCAGGGCACCGCAGACGAGCGGACCGGGCCGGTGGTGGTGGGCGTGGACGGCTCGGTCAACAGCCGGGCGGCGGTCGCCTTCGCCTTCGGGGACGCGGCCAACCGCGGTGTCGACCTGGTCGCGGTCCACGCCTGGCACGACGACCTCACCGTCGACGTCGACGACCGGGGGTTGATCGGTGCGGACATCGGGGAGGAGGGTCTGCTGCAGATCGAGCGAGCGCTGGTGTCCGAGGAACTGGCCGGCTGGTCGGAGCAGTATCCGGATGTGGTGATTCGGCCGGCGGTCGTCAAGGGCGACGCGGTCAACGAACTGCTGGCACAGTCCGCCGAAGCGGCCCTCGTGGTCGTCGGCAGCCGGGGCAGGGGCGGATTCTCCGGTGCGCTGCTGGGGTCGACCAGCCATGCACTGATCACCCATGCGGACGCGCCGGTCGTCGTGGTACGGCCGGCCGGCTGACGTCGGCCTCGTCGAGTCCCGCCATCCGCGAACTGCGTCAACGGTGGGACTCGTCCAGGAACGGCCCGTACAGCGACGGGAACGCCGCGTCCGGGCGCGCGGTGCGCCGCACGGCCGGGTTGTAGCGCAGGCTGTTCGGCACGCACGCGCACTCCGGCCCGATCCGCAACGTGTCGGCGATCGAGCCGGCGTCCCGCAGCCGGAACAGCTCCCGGGTCACCGTGTCCCGCAGGGTCTGCGGGTCGATGGTGTTCAGATAGATCTTGGTGCCGCCCTCGAAGCCGGCGATGGTGGACAGCCGCCACTTGATCAGTACCCGCCACGGCATCGGCACGTCTCCGTCCGGCGGCTTGTGATGCCACTCCTCGTTGCACGGAACCGCCGGTCCGGTGGCCGCATGAAGCGCGTGGATCAGGTCGGACATGCCGCGCAGCTCCGCGGTCGAGTGCAGCCAGGGCTGCGGACGCTCGCTGCGGGAGAAGATTTCCAGGGTGGGGTAGCGGTGCCCGAACCCGGCGAACGCCACCGCCTGGTCGTTCTCGGCCACCGTCAGGTTGTGGTAGGCGGCGTAGTCGACTGCGAACTCGTTGTAGACGTTCGGGTTGGCCCTGGCCCGCTGGATCTCCAGCTCGGCCTGCATGCCGCGCTCGTCGATGGCCACCAGTTGCTTGTGCAGGTGGTCGAAGGACGCGCCGGCCGGACGCAGCCAGTTCTGGAACACCGCGACGTACCGCACGTAGCGGTTGCTTGCGTAGAGGTCACGCTGCGCATCGATGGTGAACCGGAGGTAGGAGTCGTGCTCGTCCGGGCTGAGCGTGCCGGACGACGCGAGTTGGCCGTCGTCCTGGGCGTCGTCCGTGTAGTGCCGGCGCGCCACGATGACGTCGTGGCCGCCACCGAAGAAGTCCTCGGCGTGGCCGAGCCGGTCCGCCTCGGACATGTGCGCCCACGGTTCGCTGGCCCGCCGCTCGGCCAACGCCTCCACGTGCCGCCGACCGGCATCGGTGGACAGGTAGTTGCGCATCGCCTCCCGCTGGGCGGCCGGGAGCTGGTGGCCGTAATTGAGCTGCCAGTAGTCGAACGAGACGATCTCGAACAGGTTCGCGATGCGACGGAACTCCGCGACCGTGTCGAACAGGTGGTCGGCCGGCAGATGCCGAATCATCCGCTCACCCTGGGGGCCGAGGACCAGTCGGGCCTTCTCGGGCGGTGTCTCCAGGTAGCGGTCCGGGCAGAACGCGCAGGCGCCGGTGCGCCGCCCGGCCAGGGGTCGGGCCTGCCCCGGGTGTGCGCCCTGTCCGCTCGCCGCACCCTGCGGCCGGCGGGCTCGTCCGGGAACGGTCCACACCTGGGTGCCGGTGAACGGATTGATCTGCTTGAGGGTGCCGTCGGCCATCCGCTGCAGGAAGTTCGGCGCGCCCATGAATGGGCTCGCCGTTGGACCGAAGGCGCCCGGGGGCTGGGCCGACATGGCGCCATTGTGTGCGTGTCCGTGGTGCGGCGGGCCGCGCCACTCCGCACCCCGCGGGCGCCGCACGATATTCCCGCCGATGAGGCGAGTCCGGCGCTCGCTCGGCACCGGCCGGGGGCGCCGGTAGGTTAGAGTCGAGTGCTGCGCCGCTACCCGCGGCAGCCCTCGGCTGCCCGGCGCGGGGCGCGCCATGGAATGCGGCTCACGGGCCACCACGCAACGACGGAGTCCCGGCCACCGGCCGTTGCTCCGACCGGGCCTGACTGCGGACGGGCCCCGGTGAAGCCAGGAGGATCATTGCTCGCCGCCTTCGCCTCGGCGCTGAAGACACCAGATCTGCGCAAGAAGATCCTCTTCACGCTCGCCATGGTCGCCGTCTACCGGTTGGGTGCGACCGTCCCGTCGCCGGGCGTCTCCTACGGGGCCATCCAGACGTGTATCGACGAGGCCGGCGCCGGCAACGACCTGTTCACCGTCCTCAATCTGTTCTCCGGCGGTGCGCTGCTCCGGCTCAGCGTGTTCGCGCTGGGCATCATGCCCTACATCACCGCGTCGATCATCATCCAGCTGCTGGGCGTGGTGATCCCGCGGTTCGAACAGCTCAAGAAGCTCGGCCAGGCCGGGCAGGCCAAGCTGACGCAATACACCCGTTACCTGACCATCGGCCTCGGCGTGCTGCAGTCCACCGCGTTCCTGGCCCTGGCCATCAACGGCCAGATGTTCCCCGGTTGCTCGGTCGGCGACCAGATCATCCCCGACCAGAGCGCGTTCGCGCTGATCACCCTGGTGTTGACGATGACCGCCGGCACCGCGGCCATCATGTGGATGGGCGAGCTGATCACCGACCGGGGCATCGGCAACGGCATGTCGATCCTGATCTTCACCTCGATCGCCGCCCGGATCCCGGCCGAGGGCATGAACATCCTGAACAACCAGGGCGCGGTGGTGTTCACCGTCGTGCTGATCCTCGCCCTGCTGATCATCGGCGCGGTGGTGTTCGTCGAGCAGGGCCAGCGGCGCCTTCCGGTGCAGTACGCCAAGCGCATGATCGGCCGCAAGATGTACGGCGGCACCTCCACCTACCTGCCGCTGAAGGTGAATCAGGCCGGCGTCATCCCGGTCATCTTCGCCACCTCCCTGCTGTACCTGCCCCTGCTCCTGGTCCAGCTGGTCGCGCCGACCACGATCAACGCCGACGGCACCGAGGAGATCAGCGGCTGGGCGCAGTTCCTGCAGCTGTACGTGATCAACCAGGGCAGCTGGGTGCACATCCTGCTGTACTTCGCGCTGATCATCTTCTTCACCTACTTCTATGTGGGAATCACCTTCAACCCGACCGAGCGGGCCGACGAGCTGAAGAAGTACGGCGGCTTCATCCCCGGCATCCGGCCGGGCCGGCCGACCGCCGAGTACCTGCAGTTCGTGCTGTCCCGGATCACCCTGCCCGGGTCCATCTACCTGGGAGTTGTGGCGATTCTCCCGAACCTCTTCCTGGAACTGACTGGCGAAGGCAACAATCAGAACTTCCCGTTCGGTGGCACAGCGGTGCTGATCATGGTTGG
>JBIOVW010000684.1:0-8783 GCA_044867945.1 Nakamurella sp.
CCCCGACGAGACCGTCCACCGTGCTCATCTGCTCAGCTCGCTCTCGTACTCCTTCTGCACATTCGCGACGAACTGCTCCGGAGTCGACTGGCCGTCCAGCAACAGCTGGCTCTCCGGGTTCCACGCCCGGTTGGTGATACCGGGGGTGGCGTTCTGCACGAACGGCACCTGGCCGTTGGCCCCGGACACGGCCTGGAAGGCGGTCTGCACGTCGTTGAGCACCGCGCCGGCGGGGATCGTCGGTGTCGGCTGCGATGCGGTACCGCTGGGCATGAACCCGGCGTCGACGGCCGCCTGGCGGGCCTCGTCGCTGGACAGGTAGTTCAGGAACGCCGCCGCGGCGTCCTTCTTGGTCGACTTCGCCGAGATGCCGAAGGCTGTGGCGGCATCGGACATCGCGGCCTGGTCACCGCCCGCCGTCATTGGCGGCATCGCCATGAAGGCGACGTTGCCGGGCATGCTGGTGCTCAGCGTGTTCGCGTCCCAGTTGCCCGACGGGTAGAACACACCACTGCCCTTGGTGAACTCGCCGCTCGCGGTTGCCCCGTCGATCCCGTTCACACCTTCGGGCAGGTAGCCGGCCTTCTGCCAACCGTCCAACACCGTTGCGGCCTGCACGCTCTCCGGGTTGTCGATCGTCGCACCCGCCACGGTGAACACCCAGTCCGACGTGGGCTCGACCCCCATGGCGGTGTTCAGCATGAGCTGGTAGCTCAGCACCGCGCCGCCCTGCTGGTTGCCCGTCATGATCGGCTGCAGGCCGGCGTCCTTCGCCTTGCCCAGCAGCGCGGTGAACTCGTCCACCGTTGCGGGCGGCTGGGTCATCCCGATCTGCTGCGCCAGCGCCTTGTTGTAGTACAGGCCGGTCATGGTGAACCCGCTGGGCTTGGCGTACAGCGAGCCCGACCCGGCCACTGCGTCGGCCGACACCCGGAACTGCACCAGTTGGGAAGCCGGCAGCTCATCCCAGCCGTAGGCGTCGGCGTAGGGATCCAGGTTGGTCACCAGGTTGTTCTTCACCGCATCGGTCACCGAGATCAACCGCACCAGATCGGGCGGATCGGCCGAGGCCAACTGCCGCGGCTGGTTCTGTGTGGTGACGTCGTCCGGATCCCAGGTTCCGGTGATCGTGACGTTCGGATACTGCTTCTGGAACCCGGCGATCAACGCCTCGTCCAGATTCTTCAGCCCCTGCCCGTCGTACATGGTCAGCTCGATCGGCTCGGAACCGATGCTGGTGCTCACCGACTCGGGCGCCGCCGCGGCCGACGACTCCGGGGCCGACGAACCCGGAGCGCATGCGGCCAACGACACCCCCAATCCGAGCGCCGCCAGGGTCGCCACCGCGACCGACCCGATCCGCTGGCGACGACCGCCACGTAGATAGGGGTGCTTCATCGTTCCTCCTGCAACGTCGAAGGAGGCCTGGCCGGATCGGCGCGGGCCGCACTGCTGTCACGCTGGCAACTGCCATCAGCTCACCGGGCTGGTGGATGGAAAGCTTTCCATCACCCGTCGATTGGAATCATCGAGCCGTTGGCGCGCTTTGTCAAGGGCCGACCGCCGGAAAACGCTGGCCGTGTGCTGATTGCGCTGTGGAGTCGGACGTTTTCGATGGAGGTTGCCATGGCGATGATATGGAAGCCTTTCCAAGTGGCTATCCTGAGACCTGTGTCCGACCCCACGGCAGGCCCACCGCCGAACGTCACCCTGGTAGACATCGCGCGGCTCGCCGGCGTCGGGCTGGGAACGGCCTCCCGTGCGCTGCGCAATGCCCCCGGGGTCGCCCCGGCCACCCGCGACCGGGTGCTCGAAGTTGCCGAAAGGCTCGCCTACGTGGTCTCGCCGCAGGCCTCCAGCCTGCGCATGGGGCCGACCGGGCGAGTGGCCGTCGTCGTGCCACACCTGGACCGGTGGTTCTTCGGGGCGATGCTCAGCGGCCTGGAGTCGGTGTTGCGCACCGCCGAGCTCGACGTGCTGCTCTACCCGGTGTCCGACCTGCAGGACCGGCACGACTTCTTCGAACGGCTGCCCGCCCGTCGCAAGGTCGACGCCGTCATCGTTGTCGCGTTCCCGCTCAACGAGGTCGAATGCAAACGCCTCGAGCTGATGGGTGTCCGTATCGTCGCTGCCGGCGGACAATCCGCCGCGTACCCGTACGTCTGCATCGACGACGCCGTCGCCGGCCGCCAGGCCATGGACCACCTGATCTATCTCGGGCACCGCCGGATCGCCATGCTCGAGGCGAACGACCCGGACCAACCCCCACTCATCTCCGGCCGCACCACCAGCTACTACGCAGCCCTGACGGACGCCGGCATCCCCGTCGACCCGCAACTGGTGGAAGCAAGCGACTGGGGTGGGGAGAACGGCGCGGAATCAATGGCCAAACTGCTCAGCCTCCGAGAACCACCCACCGCGGTCTACGCCCATTCCGACGAGGTCGCGCTCGGAGCCATGCGAACCATCCGCCGAGCCGGCCTGCGTATCCCCGAAGACATCTCGGTCATCGGCATCGACGATCACCCCCTGGCTGCACTGACCGACCTGACCACCGTCCGGCAGCCGGTGATCGACCAAGGCGCCCACGCGGCCAAGATCCTGCTCGAACTCCTTCGGGGCAACGAAGACCTCGACCAGGCCGTCACCGTCCCCACCCAGCTCGTCATCCGTCGGACCACCGCCCCACCGCGGGACGCAGGCAGGCAACGCGCGTCCGGTCCCGTGGACCAGTAGCGTGCTGGCGTGCCCACTCTCTCCGATTACCGCCACCTGTCGTCGGGCAAGGTCCGCGAGCTGTACGAGGTCGACGACGAGCTGCTGCTGATGGTTGCCACCGACCGGATCAGCGCGTTCGACCACGTGCTGCCCACGCCCATCCCGGACAAGGGTCGGGTGCTCACCGCGATGAGCGTGTTCTGGTTCGAGCTGCTCGCCGATGTGGTGCCCAATCACGTGGTCTCCTACGACGACCCGCGGATTCCGGCCGAGGTCAGCGGCCGCGCCCTGCTGGTACGCCGGTTGGACATGCTGCCGGTGGAATGCGTGGCCCGCGGGTATCTCACCGGGTCGGGTCTGACCGACTACCAGCACACCGGCGAGGTCTGCGGCATCCCGCTACCGCCGGGGCTGGTGGAGGCGTCGATGCTGCCGGAGCCGATCTTCACCCCGGCCACCAAGGCGGCACTGGGCGAGCACGATGACAATGTGTCGTTCGAGGCCGTGGTCTCCACGGTCGGCCGGCCGTTCGCCGAGCAGGTGCGTGATCTCACGATCACCCTGTACGAGCGGGCGGCCGCGCATGCGCTCACCCGGAGCGTGCTGGTGGCCGACACCAAGCTGGAGTTCGGCCTGCTCGGCGACGCCCTGGTGCTCGGCGACGAGCTCGTCACGCCGGACTCCTCGCGGTTCTGGCCGAGCTTCGGCTACCGGCCCGGCCAGGTGCAGCCGTCGTTCGACAAGCAGTACGTGCGGGACTGGCTGACGTCCGACGATTCCGGCTGGGACCGGACCTCCGGTCAGGAGCCGCCCCCGCTGCCGGACAACGTCATCGGGGCCACCCGGTCCCGCTACATCGAGGCGTACCAGTTGATCTCCGGGCGACCGTTCAGCAACTGGATCGGCTGACCCCTGCCGGGGGTGGGTCAGTGCCCGCCGCCGGCCAGCTGCAGGCCGACCACCCCGGCGATGATCAGCACGATCGAGCCGATGGTCAGCGCGTTCACCGGGTCACCGAACGAGATCATGCCGATGACGGCCGTCAGCACCGCCCCGATGCCCACCCAGACCGCGTAGGCCGGACCGACCGGCAGCGTCTTCAGCGCGATCATCAGACCGGCCATCGACAAGGCCAGCAACACGAAGAACGCCACCGACGGCCACAGCTTCGACAGCCCGTCGGACGCCTTCAACGACAACGCCCAGCCGGCCTCGAGCAGCCCGGACACGATCAGGATCACCCATGCCATGGGCTGAGTCTGTCAAGGATCGCCCGGGCGGGTGTCCGGGGTCCGCGCCGTCCCCGAATCGAGCCGCCGGTTTCTGCCCCTCGACCGGTCCGGGAAGGGCAGAAAGTGGCGGCTCGATAGTCGTCGCCCGCAGGTCCGGCTCAACGCCCGGGCGAGGCCGCGGCGGGCACCGGCACGGTCACCGGCTGACCGCCCGGGACGCCTGCGCCGACCCGACCTTGTCCGGGTTCCGGATCAGGTAGATCGCGGCGATCCGGTCGTCGACCACGTCCCAGGTCACGACCGTGTCCAGGACGCCGTCGAGGTAGCCGAGCACGCCGGGCCGGCCGTTGACCAGCACCGGCTCGTACCGGATGTCCCCGACCGCTCCCTTGGCCCGGATTCCGAGCAGGAACCGGCCCACCTTGTCCGCGGACACCACCGGGCGACGGTTGGCCGACACCTTGCCGCCGCTGTCGCTGGTCAGCACCACGTCGGGAGCCAGCACGTCGAGCAGATCCTGCAGGCTCCCGGTGGCGGCGGCCCGCATGAACTGCTCGGTCACCTCCTGCGCGCGGCGAGTCTGCGGCGTCGGCGAGTCCGGCACCGGTCGTCGGGCCTGCACCCCCGATCGGGCCCGGTGCGCGATCTGCCGCACCGCGGCCGGCGTCTTGCCGATGGCCTCCGCGATCTCGTCGTGACCGAACGCGAACACCTCGCGCAGCACGAAAACCGCCCGCTCGTCCGGGGTCAGCGAATCGAGCACGACCATCATCGCCATGGACACCGAATCGGCCAGCACCGCGTCCTCGGCCACGTCCGGCGCGGTGACCAGCGGTTCCGGCAGCCACGGTCCCACGTACTCCTCCCGGCGGCGGGCGATGCCGCGCATCCGGTTCAGCGCCTGCCGGGTGGCGATCCGGGCAAGGTAGGCGCGTGGGTTGCGGATCTCCGTCTCGCCGCGGGCGGCGTCCTGCCAGCGCAGGTAGCTCTCCTGGACCACGTCCTCGGCGTCGGCAACCGACCCGGTGATCTCGTAGGCGATCGTGAACAGCAGATCCCGGTGCCGGACGAAGACGTCCAGGACGGGATCGGAACCGGCCGTCATCGGGCTGTGCTCACCGGAGTAGGCACCCGGCAGGACTCCGAGAAACCCTGAGCGGACAGCCCGAGGCTGGAATTGAAGCGGGACCGCAGGTTCTCCACGGCCACCAGCATGGTCAGCTCGACCAGGCCGTCGTCACCGAGGTCGGCGCGCAGCGCCCGCGTCATCTCGTCGGTCACCTCCGGCGGGGTCGCGGTGGCCGCCTCGGCGAACTCCATCACACGTCGCTCGGTCGGGGTGAATGCGTCGCTGGTCCGCCAGGTCGGTACCCGGGTGAGCTTGTCCTGGTCCATGCCGTGGGAGTGCGCCTTGAAGTAGCCGAAATCGACGCACCAGGAGCATTGGATCTGGATCGCCGCAGTCATCTCCGCCAGCAGCTGCAGGTGCGGGTGCAGGGTCTTGAAGCGGGTCACCCCGGCCTCCAGCATCCCGTCCGCGATCAGCACTCTCGGGTTGTGCAGCATGGCCCGCAGTGGGTCGGCGGGGCCACCGAACCTGCGGGCGACCAACGAGTCGATAAGGCGAGCGAGCCGGCCGGTCGGCCGGTCCAGGGGCACCCGGGCGCGTGGGGAGCGGGTCAGCGTCGTGCCGGTGGTATCGGTGGCGGTCATGCGCATGTGACACCGCCCGCCGCCGTCGCGTGACACCGCCCGTGCCTCAGACCGTCACCACGCCCTTGCGCGGAGTCAGCAGGAAAGCGCACAGGTAGAGCGCGGCCACCAGCAGCAACAGGTTCCGGTAGCCGGTGAGCAGGGCCAGGTACTCCATGCACCCGCCCAGCATCGCGCCCAACAGGTTGAGCCCGAACGCCGACCGGGCGTCGTCGGTTGCGCCGAAGCGCTTGGAGAAGGCCACGTTGGCCAGGTAGATCGGGACGAACGCGAGCAGCACGGCCACGATCAGCCGGGGCGCGAACGGCAGTGTCAGCAGCCAGTCCGGCTCGACGAAGTACGACACCGCGAGCGAGACCGCAATGCCGGCGAACACCAGCGGCAGCGGTGGGGTACGGAACCGGCGGGTGGTCTCCACCGCGGCCAGCACGATCACCAGCACCCCGGCGAACACCAGCGCGTTGACCAGCCAGGTGGTGCCGAACAGCAGCGCGAACGTGGCGATGTTCTTGGTCTCCAGCAGCAGGAACGCCGCGCCCATGAAGAACAGGTCCGCATAGGGCCGCATCGCCCGGAACGGTCCACCCAGCGCCCGCACGGCGATCAGCGAGATCAGCAGGATGCCGGCCAGGGTCCACAGGTAGATCGCCGGGATCGGGCCGCCCTGGTAGTACAGGAACGGCCGGTCGTCGGTGGCCGGCGCGATGATCACCCCGGACGGAGTCCACGTGGCGTCGCACGACTGGTTCGATTCGTGCAGTGCGGCGCTGACGACCGCCTGCCCGCCGCCGACCTTGTCCACGCACGGGGTGTGGTCGAATGCGCCGGCCGCGGTGCCGGCCAGCCGGTCGATCAGCCAGTCCTCGCGGTAGTAGTTGTACATCGCGAACATGCCGTCGTCGGTGAGGTGATCCCGGGCGGCGGTCAGCGCCTGCTCGGTGAACAGGAAGCTCTCCAGCCGGATCTGCGAGGCCCCGGTGACCAGCGCCAACGAGTCGGGCAGCGCGAACAGGATCAGGTCGTACCTGGTGTCGGTGGTTTCCAGGAACGCCCGCCCGTCGTTGACGTGGCGGGTCACCCGTGGGTCGGCGTACGGCTGGTCCGGGTTCTTCTCGGCGCCGATCTCCATGATCCGCGGGTCGATGTCCACGGCGTCCACGTGCTGGGCGCCCTTGGACAAAGCGATCGCCACGTCCGACCCGGATCCTGCCCCGATGATCAGCACGTTCCGCAGCGGGTTCTGCGGTGACCGCTGGTACGGCAGCCCGTACTGCGGCTCCTCCTGCAGTCGAACGGCCGCCGGCCGCATGATCTGATGCGGCACCCCGTTGACCGAGATGTCGGTGATCGGTGCGTCGCCCAGCATCCGGTCCTCGGTGTGGATCTTGTAGTAGGGCGACGACGACACCCCGGGGGTGAGGGTCTCGACGAGCAGGAAGCTCACCATGGCCAGCCCGCAGGCCACCGACAGCCAGCGCTTCCACCCGTCGATCAACAGCACGAACCCGACGGTGACCAGCACACCCCAGACGACCGAGGGCGCTCGCAGGAACGACAGCACGGTGAACGAGGCGATGCCCGCCAAGGAACCGACCAGGTCCCAGCGGTAGGCGGTGAGCGGGCGCAGGTGCGCGAAGCACCGGCCGACCGCCTCGGCCGGGCCGGCCAGGCAGGCCGCGACCAGCACGAAGATGATCGGCAGCACCAGCGCGGCGGGCGGCCCGGAGCTCTCCAGCGAGGTGAAGTAGATCACCTGGTCGCCGGCTCGGTCGATGGTCACCGGTTCCAGGAAGGTCAGGACGACCAGCACGGCCAGGATCACCGGCGCGGCCGGCAGCACCGACCACCGGCGGCGGGCGATCAGGAACCCGAGGCCGATGCCCAGGAACGAGCCGAGCAGCACGAAGTTGGAGAAGTAGCTCAGGTGCACGACGTTGGACCCGAGCCAGCGGATCAACGCCAACTCCAGGAACAGCATCAGGGCCGAGCCGAGCACCAGCCGGCGGACGACCCGGTAGTCGGGCCTTTCGGGCGGCTCGTCGGTCCGTCGGCCGATCCGCCACG
The DNA here is from genome assembly GCA_044867945.1 of Nakamurella sp. GTDB lineage: Bacteria > Actinomycetota > Actinomycetes > Mycobacteriales > Nakamurellaceae > Nakamurella. The sequence goes on from JBIOVW010000684.1 coordinate 7,728, forward strand.
GGCGCCGGGGCCTCTCGGCGGTGAGCGACACGGCGGTCGATCGAGCGTTGTCCTGGTCGGCGTCCGTCATCCGAGATCCTCCACCGGCCCGGGTCGGGCCGGCTTTGTTCAGGGGGCGGGTCGGGCTTACAGGTCCTGCGGTTGTCCGTCGTCCAGGTCGAGCCAGCGGCTCGACTCCGGGCCGAGCCGGCCGAGCAGGCCGTACACCATGGCCGGGTTGGCCAGCACCTTCTCGTGGATCGGAATCGCCACCGAGGGCGCTACGGCCCGGTAGAAGTCGATGGCCTCCTTGACGGCCATCCACGGCGCGGCGACCGGCACGGCCAGGATGTCCACCGCCCGGCCGGGGACGGTGAAGGAATCGCCGGGGTGGAACAGGCGCCCGGCGATCAGGTAACAGGCGTTGGTGATGCCAGGCAGGTGCCCGTAGATGATCGCATGGTCGACGACGATCGGTTCGACCGTCGTGCCGACGTCCAGCATCTCGCCGCTCCGTACCGCGGTGGCCTCGACGCCCTGGTCGGCCAGCACGGCCACGGTGTCGGGATCGGCGTACAGCGGGACGCCCGGATTGCCCGCCAGCACCGCCTTGAGCCGATCAGGGGCGACGTGATCCGGATGCTGATGCGTGACCAGCACCGCGGTCAGGCCGGTGAGCTGCTCGAACGGCCGCGAGAAATGGCCGGGGTCGATCAGGATGCTCGCCCGGTCATCGGCGACGTGCAGGCACGAATGGCCGTACTTGGTGATCCGCATGATCCGGCCAGGTTACGACGCCGCCGCGACCGGCACTCGCCGGGGCTGTCCTCAACGCTCCGGTTGACTCGGCCCTCCCCTCCGGTTTGACTCGGCCCTCCCCTCCGGTTTGATCATGGCGCTCTGCCGGCGACACACCGACGAAATCCGCGATACGCCGACTTTCGGTGGCACGGCGCCATGAACGACGGGTGGCCCTCACGGGCCATCCTGTGGCGACGAAAATACCGGTGGTGCTGACTTCGGGTGTCTGACGTCGATGTTGATTAGTGCCGGCGAGCCTGGCCATGAACCGGACGC
>JBIOVW010000685.1:0-6411 GCA_044867945.1 Nakamurella sp.
GCTCATCCACGCGGCGACCATGGTCACCGCGGGGGTGTACCTGATCGCCCGCTGCTCCCCGATCTACGACCTGACCACCGACGGTGGGCTGGTGGTCGCGATCATCGGCACGGTGACGTTGCTGGTCGGCTGCATCGCGGGTTGCGCCAAGGACGACATCAAGAAGGTGCTCGCGTACTCCACGGTGTCGCAGATCGGCTACATGTTCCTGGCGGTCGGGCTGGGCGCCGGGGTCTATGCGCTGGGCTTCCTGCACCTGCTCACGCACGGCTTCTTCAAGGCCGGCCTGTTCCTGGGGGCCGGGTCGGTCATGCACGCGATGGACGACGAGGTGGACATGCGCCGGTTCGGTGGCCTGTTCCGCCGGCTGCCGATCACCTTCGTCACCATGGCCTGCGGCTACCTGGCGATCATCGGCTTCCCGTTCTTCTCCGGCTACTTCTCCAAGGACCCGATCATCGAGGCCGCGTTCGCCGCCGAGGGCGTGCAGGGTTGGCTGTTCGGGTCCGCCGCGTTGATCGGCGCGGGCATCACCGCGTTCTACATGACCCGCATGATGATCATGACGTTCTTCGGCGAGCCCCGCTGGAAGCAGCTGAAGACCCAGTCCGGCGCGGACTTCCACCCGCACGAATCCCCGCCCGTGATGACCGTCCCGATGATCATCCTGGCCATCGGGTCGGTGGGTGCCGGCGGCTTCCTGTTCCTGGGCGACCGGCTGATGGATTTTCTGGCGCCGTCCGAGGGTCCCTACGAGCATCCCCATCCGCCGGTGCCGGTCATCGCCATCACCGGCGCCACCCTTCTGGTGGTGGCCTTCGGGGTGTTCCTGGGCTACTGGATCGTCGGTCGCCGCCCGGTCCCGCTGACCCCGCCGATGCCGGTGTCCCCGGTCGTCGCGCTGGCCCGCGCCGACGTGGGCGGCAACGCGATCAACGAGACCCTGTTCGCCCGGCCGGGTATCTGGCTGTCCCGAGCGTCGGTGTACGCCGATGCCAAGGGCGTCGACGGTCTGGTCAACGGGACAGCCGCCGCGCTGGGCGGGCTGTCCGGCCGCTGGCGACGCTGGCAGAACGGCTACGTCCGTTCCTACGCCCTGTCGATGTTCGCGGGCACCCTGGTCGTGGTGCTCATGCTGCTGCTGGTGAGGTCGGCATGAACTCGGTGTACCTGGTCGTCCTGATCTTCCTGCCGGTCGTCGGCGCGCTGGTGGTCGCCGCGATGGCCGGCGGCCCGGAGAAGACGGTCAAGCTGGTCGCGTTGCTGTTCTCGTTGGCCGAGCTGGCCGTAGCGGTCGCGCTGTGGGTCTCCTACCGGTCCGCGACCTCCGACGGGGCCTCGCAACTCGACGAGCCGTTCCGGGAGACTTTCTCGGTCAGCTGGATCCCGTCCTTCGACATCAACTTCAGCCTCGGTGTCGACGGCATCTCACTGACCATGATCGCGCTCATCGCGGTGCTGGTGCCGATCGTGCTCGGCGCCTCCTGGGAGGAGAAGCTACCGGCGGGGCGCACCATCGGCGGCTACTTCGCCCTGCTGCTGGTGCTCCAGGGCGCGATGATCGCCGTCTTCGCGTCCACGAACGTGTTCGTCTTCTACGTCGCGTTCGAGGTCATGCTCATCCCGATGTACTTCCTGATCGGGGCGTTCGGCGGGGTGCGGCGGGCGTACGCGGCGACCAAGTTCTTCCTCTACTCGCTGCTGGGGGGCCTGCTCATGCTGGCCTCGGTGATCGGCATGTACGTCGCGTCCGGCCAGGTGCTGGGCTCCGGGACGTTCGACTGGAAGACCCTGCAGTCGATCGCGAACCAGATCCCCGAATCCACCCAGATGTGGATCTTCGCCGGATTCGCCGTCGCGTTCGCGATCAAGGCGCCGCTGGTGCCGCTGCACACCTGGCTGCCGGACGCCGGTACCGAGGCCCCGGTCGGGGCCGGCACCCTGCTGGTCGGCGTGCTGGACAAGGTCGGCACCTTCGGGTTCCTGCGGATCTGTCTGCCGCTGCTGCCCGCGGCCAGCAGCAAGCTGGCCTGGCTGATCATCCTGCTCGCCGTGCTGGGCATCCTGTACGGCGCGATCGTCGCGGCCGGGCAGACCGACCTCAAGCGGTTCGTCACCTTCACCTCGATCGCACACTTCGGCTTCATCGCCCTGGGCGTGTTCGCCTTCACCACCCAGTCGATCGCCGGCGCGGCGCTGTACATGGTCAACCACGGCATCGCGACCGGGCTGCTGTTCCTGGTCGTCGGCATGCTCACGGTGCGCGGTGGCAGCAAGCTGGTCGGCGACTACGGCGGTGTCTGGAAGGTCGCGCCGATCCTGGGCGGCATGTTCCTGATCGCCGCGCTGGCCACCATTGCGATGCCGGGCACCAACTCGTTCATCTCCGAGTTCCTGGTGCTCATCGGCACCTTCAGCCGGCACCCGGGTTGGGCGGTGCTGGCCACCATCGGCATCGTGCTCGCCGCGGTCTACATGCTGTGGATCTTCCAGCGCACCATGACCGGGCCCGTGCGCGGCGCCGCGGTCGTCGGCGGCCGCGGACCCGACGACACGCCGGAACCCGTGCCCGTCGCGGCGTCCGCGGCAGCGGCCGGTGAGCACGGCACCGCCGGGTCCGCGCTTGACGCGACGCGCCCCGAACCGTCCGGGCACGGCGCACGCAGCAAGGTGAAGGCGCTGTTCGGTGACCTGACGGCCCGGGAGATCACCGTGCTCACCCCGCTGGTGCTGCTGATCATCCTGCTCGGCGTCTATCCGCAGCCGGTGCTCGACGTGATCAACCCGACCGCCGAACGGACCATGGTCGACGCCGGCTACACCGACCCGGTACCCGCCATCGACGCGCCGCTGGGAGGCGGTCAGTGATGATGCAGCTCGCCGGACTCGGCGCGCCGGCCGACCCAATCACCGCACCCCCGATCAGTTTCGGCCTGACCGCGCCGGTGCTGATCGCGCTCGGCGGTGCGGTCCTGGGGATCCTGTTCGAGGCGTTCCTGCCGCGCAAGGCTCGATATCCGGTCCAGGTGGTACTGGCCCTGCTCACGGTCGCCGCGGCGCTGATCTGGACGCTGATCGGGGCGAACCGCGGCGATGTCGGGGTGACCTTCGGCGGCGCCCTGGCGGTGGACACCGCTACCTACGTCATGTGGGGCGTCCTGCTGGTGCTGGCCCTGCCGTCCCTGCTGCTGATGGCCGACCGGGTCTCCGAGCCCGGCGGCGCGTTCGTCACCCAGGCCGCGGTCAAGGTGGGGTCGCAACGGGACCGGCTGGCCGCCCGGGTCGCCGCACCGATGCAGACCGAGGTGTTCCCGCTGGCCCTGTTCGCGGTGAGCGGCATGATGATCTTTCCGGCCGCCACCGACATGGTGACCCTGTTCGTGGCCCTCGAGGTGCTCTCGTTGCCGCTCTACCTGCTGTGCGGGCTGGCCCGGCGGCGGCGGCTCATCTCGCAGGAGGCCGCGGTCAAGTACTTCCTGCTCGGCGCGTTCACCTCGGCGATCTTCGCCTACGGCCTGGCCATGCTCTACGGCTACAGCGGATCCACCCAGTTCGCCGCGGTGGCCGCCCAGTCCCGAGCCGGGACCAGCAGCGACGTGCTGCTGCTCGGCGGCCTGGCCCTGGTCGTCGTGGGCCTGCTGTTCAAGGCGTCGGTCGGCCCGTTCCACCTGTGGACCCCTGACGTCTACCAGGGCGCGCCCACGCCGGTCACCGCGTTCATGGCCGCGTGCACCAAGGTCGCTGCCTTCGGCGCGATGCTGCGGGTGTGCCTGGTGGCCCTGGAACCGATGACCTGGACCTGGCAGCCGGTGTTGGCGATCATCGCCGGCGCATCCATGGTGATCGGCTCGGTCATCGGCATCACCCAGACCGACATGAAGCGGATGCTGGCGTACTCGTCGGTCGCGCACGCGGGATTCATCCTGCTCGGCGTCATCTCGATGTCCGAGACCGGCGCGTCGGCGACGATGTTCTACCTGCTGACGTACGGGATGGCGACGATCGGCGCCTTCGCGATCCTGACCGTGGTCCGCAAGGGCGACGGCGAGGCCTCACACGTCGGCGACTGGGCCGGGATGGCCAAGCGCTCCCCGGTGCTGGCCGCGTCGATGAGCCTGTTCCTGCTGTCCTTCGCCGGCATCCCGCTGACCGCCGGGTTCATCGGCAAGCTCAGCGTGTTCACCGCAGCGATGGAGGCGGGTCTCGGACTGTGGGTGGTGCTGGCGATGATCGCCACCGCCATCACCGCGTTCTTCTACCTGCGGATCGTCGTCGTCATGTACTTCGCCGACCCGGTGCCCATCGCCCCGGCCGAGACCCCGGTCGCCGTCGGGGCCGGGTCCAGCGCCGGCGCTGCGTCCCCGGTCGAGGGCAGGCGCTTCCTGGCGGCCGGGGTGGGGTCGCCGGACGCGCCGTTCGTGGTGGTTCCGGGCATCCTGACGGTGATCGTCATCGGCCTCGCGGTCATCCTCACCCTCGGGCTGGGCCTGTTCCCCGGCCCGGTGCTGGACCTGCTCGCCATCCCCGTCCCGCTGCTGTCGTGACGGCCGACCCGACGGTGCCCGGCGGGAGCACCGACGCGCCTGACATAGGCTCGTGGCTGTGAACGCCCCGACCAAGCTTGCCGGCATCCAGCTCGCCGACCCCGGGCTGTCGGCGCGGGTGGCCGGCGGCCTGGCTCGGGTCGAGGAGCTGCTGGAACGGGAGCTGATCAGCGAGTTCGCCTTCGTCACCGAGGCCGCCTCACACCTGATGCACGCCGGCGGCAAGCGGTTCCGGCCGCTGTTCACGCTGGTCGCCGCCGGGATCGGGCCTCGGCCGGACTCCGACGATGTGGTGACGGCAGCCGCGGTGGTCGAACTGGTCCACCTGGCCACGCTCTACCACGACGATGTGATGGACGAGGCCGAGATCCGCCGCGGCGCCAAGTCCGCCAACGCCCGTTGGGACAACTCGATCGCGATCCTGACCGGCGACTTCCTGTTCGCGCACGCCTCCCGCCTGGTGGCGGACCTGGGGCCGGACGCGGTGCGGATCATCGCGGAGACCTTCGCCGAGCTGGTCACCGGGCAGACCCGGGAGACGGTCGGGCCGAGTCCGGACGAGGACCCGATCGACCACCATCTGCAGGTGCTGGACGAGAAGACGGCGTCGTTGATCGACACCTGCGCGCGGTACGCGGGCATGTTTTCCGGCGCGCCGGAGGAGCACGTGCTCGCGCTGCGCCGGTACGGGCGGGCGGTCGGCGTTGCCTTCCAGATCTCCGACGACATTCTGGACATCTGCTCGACCGACTCGGGCAAGACACCCGGCACCGACCTGCGGGAGGGTGTGCGCACCCTGCCCGTGCTCTACACGTTGGCCGATCCGGCCGCCGACCCCCGGCTGCGCGAGCTGGTCGCCGGCCCGATCCGATCGGAGGGCGAGGTGGCGGAGGCCGTTGCATTGCTCACCGTGTCGCCCGGGATGGCCACCGCCCGGCGGACCCTGGCCGACTACGCCGATGCGGCGGCGGCCGAACTCACCCTGCTGCCGGACTGCCCCGCGCGGGACGCTTTGTCCACCCTGGTCGGCTACGTCATGGACCGCACCCGTTGATCCAGGTGCTCAGTCCGGCCCAGGTCGACGCGGCCCGGCCGGCCGGCCGATTCGTCGGCGCAGCACTGGCCCAGTTGCGCGACCGAGTGCGACCCGGCACGAACCTGCTCGAGATCGACGCCTGGGCGCGGGAACTCATCGATCGGGCGGGGGCGGTGTCCTGCTATGTCGACTACGCGCCCTCATTCGGCAATGGTCCGTTCGGCAAGGTGATCTGCACGTCGGTGAACGACGCGGTGCTGCACGGTCTCCCCTTCGACTACGCGCTGCGCGACGGCGACCTGTTGACCCTTGACTTCGCGGTCGGCGTGGACGGTTGGGTGGCCGATGCCGCGGTCAGCTTCGTGGTGGGGGAGCGGGTCGATCCCGACGACCAGCAGATGATCGAGACAACCCGGCGGGCGCTGGCGGCCGGCATTGCCCAGGCTCGGCCAGGCCGGCGGGTCGGCGACATCTCGCACGCCATCGGGACGGTGTTGACCGGCGCCGGTTACCGGGTGAACTCCGAGTTCGGCGGTCACGGCGTCGGCAGCACCATGCACCAGGACCCGCACGTGCCGAACGACGGCCGGCCCGGACGCGGGCGGAGGCTCAAGCCGGGCATGCTGCTGGCGATCGAGCCGTGGGTGATGGCCGACACCCATCAGCTCGTCATGGACCCCGACGGGTGGACACTGCGCAGTGCCACCGGCTGCCGCGCAGCGCACAGCGAACACACCGTCGCCGTCACCCGGGACGGCCCGGTCGTGCTCACCGGGCCGTGATGTTTCCGCGGGAACGTTTCCGCGGTTTGGTCAGATGACCAGATCGGTC
>JBIOVW010000686.1:0-4573 GCA_044867945.1 Nakamurella sp.
CCGAGGGTCCAGCCGGTGTGGTCGGTGGAGATCGTGCCCTCGACCTGCTTGCCGGCCTCGTTGGTCATGGTCAGGTCGCTGATGGTGCCCTGCGCCACACTGATGGTGACCGGTGTGGTCGGCGACATGTCATCGGCGCCGAGCTTGGGAGTGGAGGTGACGACGGCCACCGGCTTGGGCGCTGCTTGATCGCCCGCGGCGTCCTGGGCGATCGTGCCGCCGCCGGTGCTGCCCGAGCACGCCGCGACCACGACGAGCAGGCCACCAAGAGCGATGGTCAACGCGACGCGCGTGGCGCGCCTCGGTCGGTGGGTCGTCATATGGTCCTCCGCGGGAGTCTTGAGAGTGCTCGGCCGGTTTACCGGCCCTCGCCAGGTAGCGGACGCGCTGGGCAGCAACGTCGTTCATCCGCCGAAGATGATCCCGATCACGCGGTCGATGAGGGTGAACGGGCGACACGGCCCAGGCAGACCGGACACGCGGCGACCACGCCTGTCATCATCGACCGTCTTCCCACCATCGCTCAACCCGGATGCTCTTCACCCACTGCGCCCCACTGCGAGGATTTGCGCGACTCACAGCCCGTGCACAGATCGTTATCATCTTGTTACTCGGACCTTCGCTGGTCCTCCGTTCCGATTGCCCAGCGGACGCCATGCCCTATCGGGCAGGTCCCCGAAATGATCTTGACGCCGGGCCCGGCGACGGCGCACCGTTGATACAGCGGCCGCCGACCGCGTCGAATCGGACATGCGCCGACATGTCCGCAGCAGGGCGCAGGCCGGCCGCCGGAACGGTATCGACCCGATGTGAGTCTCGATGGGGAGGGCACCATGGCGTCGATCCAGGCTGCTCCCGTCCGGCAGGAGCCCCAATGGGGGCTGGCCGCGGTCGGCGCGCTGGGCATTGCCGTCGCCGCGGTACTGGCCGCCTACTCTTTCGTCCATCCGGGGAACGGGGCGGCGATCCTCACCTTCGGCTTCCGCACCCTGCTGGCCATGAAGACGTGGCTGACCACTGCTGCGATGGTCTTCGTGGTCGTGCAGGTGATCAGTGCGCTGGCGATGTGGGGGAAGCTGCCCGGCGTCACCGGGTCGCCGGCGTGGGCGAGCCCGGTTCATCGGTGGTCCGGGGTGGTGGCGTTCCTGCTGCTGTTGCCCGTTGCGTTCCAGTGCATCTGGTCGCTCGGGTTCTCCGACTCGTCGGTCCGCACGATTACGCACTCGGTCGCCGGTTGCCTGTTCTACGGCGTGTTCGCGGCGAAGATGCTCTCGCTGCGGCTGCACAAGCTGCCGGGGTGGACCCTGCCGGTGCTCGGCGGGCTGCTCGCGGTGGTTCTGACCGTTGTCTGGTTCACGTCCGCGTTGTGGTACTTCACGTCCGGGCTCCCACTGTGGTGACCGGCGCCGCACCGACCGACGCCCTGGTGGCCGAACTCCAACCCCGGGAGCAGCAGTGAGCACATCCGAACCCGGCCAGGGTTCCCCGTCATCCTCGTCCGGCGAACCCCGCCGGCCGCGTGATCCCGATCCGGCCGAGGATCTGCCGACCCAGCAGGTCAGGCTGCCTCCTCGGCCGGCGGCGTCGGAGTCTGCACCGGCCGGGCCCCCGGAGACCGGCCCACGGCACGCCGCCCCGAACGGGCCGCCGGAGACCTCGCCGGTTGCCGGACCGTCGTCGCCGCCCGCCGGTGAGTGGACCGCTCCCCCTGGTGGCTGGCAGTCCGAGCCGGGCAGGGCGCCTGGCTATGGCACCGCCGGGCCCCCGCCGCAGGGATGGCCGCAGCAACCGGGACAGGGCCGGCCTCCCGCGCCCGGGTGGCCGTCAGCTGCACCGCCTGGCTGGCAGCAACCGCCCCCCGGCTGGCAGCAGCCTCCACCGGGCGGGTGGCAGCAACAGCCCCCGGCTGGCTGGCAGCAACCGCCGCCCGGCGGCTGGCAACAGCCTCCACCCGGCGGGTGGCAGCAACCGCCCCCCGGCGGCTGGCAGCAACCGCCACCCGGCTGGCAGCAGCGGCCCGGGGCGCCGAGTTCGCCGCCGCAGGGCGCATCGGCACCTGCCGGTTGGCAAGGACCGCCCGGTGCTCCGACCCCGCCGCCGTATCCTGGCCAGCCGCCCATTCCCGGCGCCCCCGGCGCCGGGCCCTCTGGGCAGCCGCCATGGCCGCCCAGCGGATCCGCCGCGCCGGGGCTGTATGCACCCTCCGGGCAGGCGCCACCGCCGGACACCGCCGACGAAGGGCCGAGCCAGGCATCCCGCCGCGCGCTGCTGGTGGGCACCGGTGTGGCCGTTGTCGCGGGCGCCGCCGGGGCAGCCTGGTACACGCTGGCCGGACCGACTCCCCGCAGGGACCCCGCCGGGAGCGGCAACCCGCAGCCGACGGGAACCCCGACCGCGCTCGCCCAACTGTCGGACATCCCGGAAGGCGGGGGAACGATCGTCAACAACCAAGAGATCGTGGTCACCCGCGGCACCGGGAACACCGTGCACGCCTTCTCCGCGGTCTGCACCCATCAGGGTTGCCTTGTCTCGGCCGTGACGGACGGCGAAATCACCTGCCCGTGCCACGGCAGCGCCTTCGACGCCACCACCGGCGCCGTCGTGCGAGGTCCGGCGCAGACCCCACTGCCGCCCGTTCCGGTCAAGGTCGTCGACGGATCCGTGGTCACCGGATGACCAGGAGCGAGAGGAGGGTCCGATGAAGCACCTGCCCACCTGGATCTGGGTCGCCGCGGCATCGTTCGCCGCCGGCGCTCTGATCGCGTCGTTGTTCTGACGCTGTTCGCCGGCCGGTCCTACTCGGTCCGACTGAGACCGCGCTGCTCGTACGCCTTGCGCGAGCCGCACACCGACGCCTTCGGGCACACCTGACGGGAACCGTCGGCGGCCAGCTTGATCACGACGGAATCGCCGGGGACCGAATGCCCCACCACCTTTCCGGGCCCGGCAGGGCTTTCGACCTCCTCGCCGATCGCCGGAGCCGTGGCCTTGAACTCCTGGTAGAGCGGGTGCTCGTACTTCAGGCAGCACATCAGCCGGCCGCAGGCACCGGAGATACGCATCGGATTGGCCGGCAGGTCCTGGTCCCTGGCCATGGCCAGGGTGATGGGCTCGAAGTCCTTCAGGAACGTCGAGCAGCAGGTGTCCCGGCCGCAGGAGCCGATGGCCCCGGTGACCCGCACGGAGTCCCGGGCGGCCAGTTGACGCAGTTCGATCCGCGTGCCCAGGGTCGCCGACAGGTCGCGCAGCAGCGATCGGAAGTCGACGGTTTCGGGTGAGGAGTAGTAGATGACGGTCTTGCCGGTCGAGGTCTGCGGATCGACGGCCAGCACCTTCATCGGCAGTCCGTGCTCGCGGATCAGTCGACGGCTGGCCACCAGTGTGCGCGCCTTGACCCGCCGGAGCTGGTCGGCGGCCGCCAGGTCCGACTCGGTGGCCATGCCGGTCAGCGTCGGGAAGCCCTCGGTCTCCTCGGCGGTGTGTTCGGCGGCCCACACCACCCGGGCGGCCACCGGACCCTGCTCGGTGGGCAGCATGACCATGTCGCCGACCTGCGGACGCAGCGGACCCGGATCGGCGTAATGCAATTGCCCGTTGGCGGTGAACGTCACGGCGCACAGCATGCCCATGTCCAGCCACGGTACGCGTTGCGCAACGACCGCTCCGCCGTCGCCATGAGAACTGTCTCAACTCCGGCCGGCTTCCCGCGCACCGACGAACAGGGCCATCATCATCGCCTCGACCGCGATCTGCGGCTTGACGTTGAGCTCGATGGCCTCCCGGCAGGCGAGCACCGCGTCGACCGCGGCGAGCGCACCCGCCGACCCCATCCGGGCGGCGGCCGCCTCGACCTCGCCCGCGATGTCCGGGTTCAGCAGCGGCGCGGTCGAACCCAGGCTTCGCGCCAGCACGTCGCGGTAGAAGCCCGACAGATCGACCAACGCCCGGTCCAGCACGTCCCGCTCGGTCCGGGTCGCCCTTGACTTCTGTCGCCGCTCCATCTCCTTGACCACGCCGGCCGAACCGCGGGCAGCGCCCACCGCGCCCCGGCCGGTGCCGCCGGCCCCGAGCGCGGTCTTGAGCGCCTCCAGCTCGGCGGCGTCCCGGCTCTCGGACATCGAGGTGGCCTCGCCCTTGGCGTGCGACAGCAGCTCCGCGGACTGGATGAAGACGTCGCTCAACGAGCGCAGCGCCGACGGAACGGTCAGCACGCGGCGTCGTTGCTCGCGGGCGTCCTCGTCGGTGGCGAGCCGCCGGGCGCGGCCGACATGTCCGGCCGCGACCGAGGCCGCCCAGTCGGCGGTCCCCGGGTCGATGCCGTCCCGGCGGGCAAGCACGTCGGCGATCGCCACGGCAGACGGGGTGCGCAGCGCCGTCACGCGACACCGGGACCGGATGGTCACCGAGACGTCATCGGGATGGACCGACGGCGCGCACAGCAGGAAGACGGTGTGTGGGGCCGGCTCCTCCACCGCCTTCAGCAGGGCGTTGGACGCGCCCTCGGTGAGCCGGTCGGCATCCTCGATCAGCACGATCTGATTCCGGCCGGTGGCCGGGGCGCGGGCGGCCAGCT
>JBIOVW010000687.1:0-2054 GCA_044867945.1 Nakamurella sp.
GGATCGCAGCGTGGTCGGCCAGCCGGATGTGCGGTGCCACCGAACGGAGAAACACGTGATCGTCGGGCGAGCCGGGCCGTTGATCGAGGACGTAGTCGGCGAGCGTGCCGACCAGCAGATCGGTCAGCGGCACGGTCAACGGGTTGTGCGTCTTCTGCTGCACGATGCCGGCGGTCCGTGACCGCCAATCGATGTCGGCCAGCCGCAGGTTGACGATGTCGCACGCGCGGAGGCCCGTGGTCAACCAGGGCGACGCGCAAAGTCGTTCTTGCTGGTCAGCAGCGTTTGACTGACTCGCAGGTGGTCGGGGCCGGTGGTCGGGTGGCCTGCCGTGCTGGGTGATCAGCCACGCCCGGTGGTGACGATGAGTAGTCGGAGACGGGTTGGGGGGTCTGTCTCGAGGGCAGCACCCGGGGGCGCGGTGTCGATCACCGCCTGTGATGATCACGGAGTGGTCGCGGTCGGCGCGTCCGGCGAGGGAAGGGCAACGGAGCCACGTAGGACGAGGACGTTCTGAGGATCTTCGTCTGATCGGTGGCTCCGTTGCGCGTGCAGTCTGTCATTCCCGCCGGGTCCGTCGCGGCGGTGGGAGGTGGCGAGCCGGCCGCCGAGCCGGCGGCAGTGGAGGTCCTGGTCGGGCAGGTCGGGGTGCTCAACACGATGCTGGCCGGGGCCGGCGCGGACGGGGTGTTGGAGTGTTTCGCGGCGATCGACGATCCGCGTGACCGGCGCGGAGTCCGCCACTCGCTGGCCTCGATCCTGGGGCTGTGCACGGCCGCGGTGACCTCGGGGCAGCTGCTGTTGGATGACATCACCGCGTGGATCACCGCCGCCGACCCGCAGGTGTTGGCCGCGTTCGGGTGCCGCCGCGACGCGCGGGGTGGGTTCACCCCACCGCACCCGGACACCGTGGAGCGGGTGTTCGCGCTGCTGGGGGCCCAACCCCTGGCCGATGGGGTGGGTGCCTGGTTGGCCACCCGGGCCGGGGTCGGCCCGGTCGCCGCGCCGACCGGCGGGCCGGGGTGGTTACCGGCGATCGCGGTCGACGGCAAGGCCGTCCGGGGCGCGGTCGGTGAGGACGGGCAGGTGCCCTACCTGCTGGCCGCGGCCACCCACGAGCAGTCGGTGGTGCTGGCCGAACGGCTGATCGGCGCGAAGACCAACGAGGTGCCCGAGTTCGCGCCGCTGCTGCGCGGCCTGGCCGACCGGCTTGGCGGGGTCGGCGGGGTCGGCGGGTGCGTGTTCACCATGGACGCCGCGCACACCGTCCGCGCCCACGCCCGGCTGATCACCTCCGAGCTGCTGGCGCACTACGTGATGATCGTGAAGCAGAACACCCCCAAGGTCTACGACAAGATCGACACCCTGGACTGGGCGAACGCCCCGATCGCCCACGAAACCCTCGACATCGGGCACGGCCGGCGCGACAAGCGCACCATCCGAGTCCTGGACGCCCCCGACGATCTCGGGTTCCCCGGCGCGGCGCAGGTGTTCCTCGTGGAGCGGTACACCACCCGCACCGTCCGCAAACGCCTGAAAGGCTCCCGCCGCTACAAGAAGGTGCAGATCCGCAGCGCCGTGGCCGTCCTCGGCGTGACCAGCCTGTCGGCCCGCGAGGCCGCCCCCGAGCACCTGGCCGGCTATGTTCGCCGGCATTGGTCGATAGAAAATAAGATCCACTGGGTGCGTGATGTCACGCTGCGTGAAGATGCCTCGCAAGTCCGGAAGGGACCCAAGTTCCGGATAATGGCAACTCTCCGTAATCTAGCGATCGGTCTCATCCGGCAAGCCGGCTACACCCGCATCGCCGCCACCATACGGAAGATCCGCAACGACCCGCTCCTGCTACTCACCGTCCTCGGCCTGCGGCAGCAGCCTGAAACCCGCCCATGACCAGCAGAAACGACTTTGCGCCTCGCCCTGGAGTAACGACGAGTGTCCGCCCGTTCATGACCACCGTGGGAGTGGTCACCTCTCCTGCTATCAGGCCCTTGAACAGGGCTTTCAGGGATGCCTGGAGAGGACGCGCGCGGATCTGGGCTCTGGTCCACCGG
>JBIOVW010000688.1:0-6079 GCA_044867945.1 Nakamurella sp.
TCATCACGAACAACCAGCCCACCACCACGCCGCCAACGAACAGCACCAGCGAAACGACCGCGGCATTGAGGAAGAAGTTCGGCGTGCCGAGCGCATCCTGGCCTGGCTGGACCAGTTCGGCGATGGAGGGAACTGCGGAGAGCACCAGCTCCATGCCGCCCTGGATCAACGGCATCACGATCAAGAACACGCCGAGCAGGCTGAGAATGGCGGCCGAGATACGGCGGAACGTGCCGCACCGCAGCCCCGGCACCCGCACATAGTCGACATCGGTGCGCTGCGCGGGAGACCCGTGCCAATGCTCACCGGCCGGAACCCAGGCACCGCTGTGCAAGGAGGACGTGTGCCCCAGCTGCGCGCCGTCGCCCATCCCGGTGTTGATGTCGAGGACGGTCTTGTCACCGATGAACACGTCGCTGCCGATGGTGACGCTGCCGGTTTGGATCCGGCCGGCGTGTGCTCGGTAGCCTTGGAAGAACGACTGCTTGCGGATCACCGTTCCGGACCCGATGGTCAGCAGATCGGTGCACACCGGTACGGACTTGGACATGATCACCGCGCCACGGCCGATCTTCGCGCCCAGCAGGCGCAGGTAGAGCGCGTACAGCGGTGACCCGGCAAAGATCGCGATCGGATTCGCCCGAATCAAGGTTTTGACGGTCCAGAAGCGGACATACTTCAGACCCCAGATGCGGAATTCCTGATGGGGCTTCCAGCGACCGATCAGCACCCATTTGGCCAGCACGGGCAGCAGGCAGGCAGCGATGAAAAGTGCGCCGCCGGCCAGTGCCGACCGGAGGTAGGTGTCAACCAGGCCCGAGGCCGCGGAGATCCAGCCGAAGGTGACGGCCGTGACAAATGCTGCAAGATAGGAGTACGCGAGGAAGATCAAGAGCTGGAGCAACCCGCAGAGGACGATCCGCAGCCTCCGTGCCGGCGCCGCAACCTCGACGGGAGGCGGCACCGAGGCTTCCGGTTGCGCAGCAACCGCGGGTGTGAGCGCGGTGCTCAACGCAGCAATGGTGGGATGTTGGTAGACGTCCTTCATCGTCACTGACGGCAGGTCGGGATGCTTCCGCACCCGGGCGCAGAACTGGGCCATCACCAGGGAATCCGCGCCCAGGTCGTCGAAAAAATGACTGTCGACCGAAACCGATTCGACGCCGAGAACGGCTGCCAGCATCTCGGCGAGCTGCCCACCTACCTGGTTGGTGTGGGGCGGCCCAACCGGCGCGGCCGGGGCCAACGCGGCGCTCAACGAAGCAATGGTGGGGTGCTGGTATACGTCCTTCATGGACACCGACGGCAGGCCGGACCGCTTCCGCACCCGCGCGCAGAACTGCGCCATCACCAGCGAATCGGCACCCAGATCGTCGAAGAAGTGACTGTCGACCGGGACACTGTCGATCCGCAGGATGACCGCAAGTACCTCAGCAAGCAGCTTTTCCGTGGCCGCGCTCGGCTGGGCAGAAGGTGCCCGGCCGACCGAATCGCCCATCAGGGCGTGGGTCGGGAAGCCGGCTGGCAGTGATTGCACGTCATCTCCTCGGTACTGACACACCAACGGCCGATTGCCCGCCACACCGTCGGGCAATTCCGTCGGTTTTCGGTCACGTGCCCGCTCCAAAGATCTGGGTGTCGGTTGATTGCTTCAAGCATGGCGACCTCGTCGTGGCCCGGGTAGGGATCCCGGTGGTGCTTGTCGGCCCGGCAGGGTGCGTGTTCTCCCACCCTTGGTGTGGGCCTGGACCTGCTGCAGACTTCTGGTATCGGCGGCAGGCCAGCATGGTCACGATCGGTGGCGGCCGGTGCACACGGCGTCGGCCAACGCCTCGACGAACTGGCCGCATGACTCGAACCGATCCTTCGGTGACTTGGCCAGGCATCGAGAAATCACCGCGTCGGCACCGGCCAGATCCCCGCGGTGGGCGGACACCGGCGGCGGATCGATCGCCAGGTGCGCCCACAGCAGCGCGGCCTGATCATCGCGCACGAACGGCGGCGACCCGGTCAGGCACTGATACGCGACACAACCCAAGGCATACAGATCCGACCGCGAATCCAACCGCTCCCCACGGATCTGCTCGGGCGAGGTGTATTCCATCGTTCCGACGAAGGTTCCGCCGACCGTCGGTTCCGACGGCGCGGACGCCCGTTTGGTCACCCCGAAATCGGCCAGATACACATGGCGGTGGCCGCCCCGGCCCATCGCCAGCAGAATATTGGCCGGCTTGACGTCGCGGTGCACAAGTCCCGCGACATGCGCGGCATCGAGCGCACTGGCCGCGGGAGCCAGCAGACTCAGGGCAAGGGCCGGCTCCGTCGGACCTGCTGTCCGCAGAAAGCCTGCCAGATTGGTACCGCGGACCAGACGCATGGCGATGTACAACAGCCCGTCGATCTCCCCGGCATCGTAGACCGGCACGATGTTCGGGTGTTCCAACGACGCCGCAAACCGCGACTCCCGGACGAACCGCTCACGCATCCCGACGTCCTCGGCCCGATCCCCGACCAGCACCTTGAGCGCCACCCGCCGGTTCAGCTGCAGGTCGGTCGCCTCGTACACCGCTGCCATGCCGCCACGGTCCAGGAACGACTCGATGCGATACCTGCCGATCCTCTGACCGGCAGCAACCCCATGACGCAGCCACGACGCCAGCCCGGTACCCATGTCCAGCCTGCTCGTCGGGGCCGACCCGACGGGCCGGGAGAGTAGCTGGTGTGACATCTGTTCGAACCCTCCGACGAGCGCCTACGTGTGCCTCTGGATACGGATCACGAAGGTGAACGGTTCTCGTCGGTTCGCTGCAATCTCGGCGCGGCTACGTCCAGGCACGCTGCGGCATCCCGGTTGCCCACGGAAGACCGTCGGCTCGGCGCAGGACGATCCGGCGTCCGAGACCGTGCGCCACCGAGTTCTGCGCCGGCCCGTGCCTCCCGGCTGGCGGCAGCTCAGTCTGCGGTCATGAACCGACGTCGGACGCGCTTGTCGTAGCGGTCCCGCCCGCCATTCACCGGCCTGCCCAGATACTCACCCAGCGTGACACCGGCGGCGAGGGCGAGCCCGATGGCGCAAGCCCCGACGAGGGCAGCCAGCCCACCATCGATGTCGGCGACGACGACCAACGCGAACAGGCCGTCGTAGATCGCCAACCCCGGCAGCAGCGGGACGATCCCACAGACCGCGATGAGCTGCGGGGGGATCCGCAGGCGGTCGGTCAGCACCTCTCCGCAGAACCCGAGGACGACGGCCGCCACCCCGCTGGCCAGCACGGGACCGGCACCCAGTCCACCCGCCGCCCAGAACGTGGTCCAGGCCAGCGCGCCGGCCACCGCGGCCAGGCCGACGGCGCGCGGTCGGGCAAATGAGACCACCGCCCAGAACCCGGCGATCCCGGCCGACGCGACCAGCGCGACGGTGAACGACACGGGGAAGGCCGAGGTGTCGACGACGGCCAGCGGGACCTGTGCGCGCCGAGCCAGGTCGAGCACACCGGCGATGCCGACGACAATGCCGACGGTCAGCGTCACCAACTCGAAGGCCCGCCCTCCGGCAGTGACCGCGAATCCGCTGATCGCGTCCTGGGCAGCACTGACCATGGACATCCCGGCGAGCAGCACGACGATGCCGGCAGCGACGACCAGGGAGCTCCGTACGTCGACGTCCAACGCGACGAGGAGGACGGCGACCCCCGTGGCGAGCGCGGCCCCAGCCGCCTGTTGAAAGAACGGCGGGAGGGTGCACCGGTTGAGCACCCGCAGCACCTGTTCGATCAGGGCGGTGGTCAACGCCGCGAGCAGGGCTTCCAACCACCCACCACCCAGGAGGAACCCGAAGCAACCGGCGACTCCGGCCCAGCCGAGCGCGTCGACCGTCCGACGGTAGGTGGCGGGCGCCGAGACCACCAGGTCCAGCCGCCGATGTGCCTCCTCGACGTCGAGTCCGCCCGCGGCCACTTCTCGCGCCACGTCGGTGATGCCCTGCAGACGGGTGTAGTCCGCTCGGATCGAGCGCACGATCCGCACCGCGGTGAGCGGCACCGCGTCCTCGCGGTCATAGCTGACCGTGATCGACGTGTAGGTGATGTCGACGTGGCAGCTGATCAGCCCGTAGGCGGCGGCGACCCGCAGCACCGTCGCGGTCACGTCGGCCGCGGGCGCCCCGACAGCCAGCATCGACTCCCCGATGCGAAGCGCCAGCCCCAACGCAGCATGGGCGGTCAGGTCGTCCATCCCGCTGCGCAGGGCTCGCAGCCCGATCGGCGCGGTCGGCGGACCGGTCCCGCCGATCGCCCGCAAGGCCCGCTTCGGCAGACGCGCCAACGGCTTGTTACGACTCGGTCGCCAGGTGGCCACGTGCATCCTTCGAATCGCGTGGTAGGGGTTGCGTACTCCTTTGATATATCAATATAATGCAGGAGGCTCGTCCTTCGCAACCGGCGAGCCGGCTCGGATGGTGACCCGCCATCGAGCCTGGACCACTGGCAGGCAGTTCGTCCCGGGGGTGCCGCAGGCACACCAGGACACCCCACTGCACCCGGGTGCGCAGAACCCGGCACTCCCCCTTCTGGAGGCAATGCACATGACCGGCCCGAACAAGTCCGCCGTCACTCCGACAACTGTTCGCCGAGCTCAAGCGGACGAACCGTTGGTCAGCGAGAAGGAACTGGCGCCCAGCGGCCAGTTCATCAACGGCAGGTTCCAGCCCGGATCGTCCGGTCAGCTCCTCGATGTGGTGGACCCCTGCACCGAGAAGACGATCGCCCAGGTCGCCGCCGGGACCGTCGAGGACGTCGATCAGGCGGTCGCCGCGGCCGTGCAGGCCAAGCACGGATGGGGCCGGCTGACCCCGAAGGAGCGGTCGCTGATCCTGCTGCAGATCGCCGACCGGGTGCAGGAGCACAGCGATCTGCTGGTGCGGCTCGAGTCGGCCAACGCCGGCAAGCCGCTGGCGGTGTCCCAGGACGACGTGGCCGGCACCGTCGACTGCTTCCGGTTCTTCGCCGGCGCCGCCCGGTCGACTACCTCCCAGGCAGCCGGGAACTACACCGAGAACCACCTGTCGGTGATCATCCGCGAGCCGCTCGGCGTCATCGGCGTGGTCACCCCGTGGAACTACCCGCTGCTGATGGCCGCCTGGAAGATCGCCCCTATCCTGGCCGCCGGGAACGCCCTGGTCATCAAGCCGTCCGAGCAGACCCCGCTGACCACCCTGAAGTTCGCCGAACTCGTCGCGGATCTGCTGCCGGCCGGCGTGCTGAACGTGGTCACCGGCACCGGCTCCGTGGTCGGCGCCCGACTTTCCGAGCACCCCGACATCGACATGATCGCGCTGACCGGCTCGGTCAACAGCGGCCGCGCCGTCGCCCGAGGGGCCGCCGAATCGCTCAAGCGCGTGCACCTCGAGCTCGGCGGCAAGGCTCCGGTCGTCATCTTCGCCGACGCCGACCTGGCCGCAGCGGCCTCCTCGATCCGGACCGCCGGCTACTGGAACTCCGGTCAGGAATGCGGCGCCGCATGCCGCGTCCTGGTCCACGAATCGGTCGCCGACGCGTTCGTCGAGCACCTGGCCAACGAGGTGCAGTCGCTGGTGGTCGGTGAGCCCGGCGCCGGCGAGGACGTGGAAATCGGTCCGATGGTGTCCCAGGCCCACTACGAGCGGGTCAAGGGCTACCTGGAGCGGGCCAAGACGGCCGGCATCCGGGCCGCGGTGGGCGGTTCCGTCCCGGACGGTCCCGGCTACTTCGTCGCGCCGACCGTGCTGGTCGACGTCCAGGACGGCGCCGAGGTCGCCACCCAGGAAATCTTCGGACCCGTGGTCACGGTGGAGACCTTCGCCGACGAGGCCGAGGCCGTCACCCGCGCCAACGCCGGCCCCTACGGCCTGTCCGCGTCGGTGTTCACCGAGGACGCCCGCCGCAGCCACGACATCGCCGCCCAGCTGGACGCCGGCACCGTCTGGGTCAACTCCCACCTCGTACTGGCCACCGAAGCACCCTGGGGCGGCTTCAAGGGCTCCGGGTACGGACGCGACCTGTCGATCTACGCCCTGGACGACTACTCGCGCACCAAGCACGTC
>JBIOVW010000689.1:0-8955 GCA_044867945.1 Nakamurella sp.
CGCTGGCAGCACGCCGGTCATCCGGCCCGCCGGCCCGGTCGACGTCTTCGGACCGTGATCAATCACGGGGCGCCCTGTGCCGCAGGGTGTCCCGGAGTGGGCCGGACCCGAATTGTCCAGATTCATGTGTCGGTACGTTCTCGGCCGGCAGCGAAAGGTACGGAGCACCACATGGCACAGCAGACCACGGTAACGCTGACGGACGATCTGGACGGCACCAAGGCGGCGGAGACCGTGCGGTTCGGTCTGGATGGCCGCTCCTATGAGATCGACCTGAGCAAGCGCAATGCCGCCGCGCTGCGCAAGGCGTTGGCGGAATTCACCGCCGCGGGCCGAAAGGTGCGCGGCGCCTCGCCGGCGGCCAAGCCGGTCAGCCAGTCCCTTCCGGTTCGGATCGACGCGAAGGCGGTCCGGGAATGGGCAACGGCCAACGGCATCACGGTGTCGTCGCGCGGCCGCATTCCGGCCGATGTGGTCGAGCAGTACGAAGCCGCGGCCGGCTGAGATTTCCGCGGTGTTCGCGGACGAACCGGACTGGTGGAAACGCGCCGTCGTCTATCAGATCTATCCGCGCAGCTTCGCCGATTCCGACGGTGACGGGATCGGCGATCTGCGGGGGATCATCGGCCGGCTGGATTATCTCGCGCGCCTTGGCATCGACGTCATCTGGCTCTCGCCCGTCTATCCGTCGCCGCAGGACGACAACGGATACGACATCAGTGACTATCAGGACATAGACCCGACCTTCGGCACCCTCGCGGACTTCGACGAATTGTTGGCCGGGGTGCACGCCCGGGGAATTCGCCTGGTCATGGACCTGGTGGTGAACCACACCTCGGACGAGCACCGATGGTTCATCGAGTCCCGTTCCGGGTCGGATGATCCGCGTCGCAACTGGTACTGGTGGCGGCCGGCGCGGCACGGGATGCGGCCGGGTGCCCCCGGCGCCGAGCCGACCAACTGGGGTTCGTTCTTCAGCGGATCGACGTGGGAATTCGACGCCCACAGCGATGAGTATTACCTGCATCTGTTCTCTCGCAAACAGCCGGATCTGAATTGGGAGAATCCGGATGTCCGGCACGCCGTGTACGAGATGATGCGCGGGTGGCTCGATCGTGGCGTCGACGGTTTCCGGATGGACGTCATCAACATGATCTCCAAGGACACGTCGCTGCCCGACGGGCCGGTGACGCACGGCGTCCACGGTGACGGGTCGGCGCACTATCAATGCGGTCCCCGGATCCACGAATTCCTGCAGGAGATGAATGAGCAGGTGTTCGCCGGCCGGCCGGCGCACGTGCTGACCGTCGGGGAGATGCCCGGCGTGACCGTGGAGGAGGCGGTGCTGTTCACCGATCCGGCGCGTCGCGAGGTCGACATGGTCTTCCAGTTCGAGCACGTCAGTCTCGACCAGGGGCCGGGTGGCAAGTGGGACATCGAGCCGCTGCGGCTGCTGGACCTCAAGGCAAGCCTCGGTCGCTGGCAGGCCGGATTGGCCGAGAGCGGCTGGAACAGCCTATATTGGGACAACCACGACCAGCCGCGCGCGGTGTCCCGATTCGGGGACGACGGGCGGTATCGGGTCGAATCGGCGAAATTGCTGGCGACCGTCCTGCACCTGCACCGGGGGACGCCGTACGTGTACCAGGGCGAGGAACTCGGCATGACCAATATGCCGTTCGCCGGACCTGACGACTTCCGGGACATCGAATCGACCAACCATTTCCGGGCCGCGATCGCCCGGGGCGACGATCCCGAGTCGGTGTTGGCCGCATTGCGGTCGCGCAGCCGGGACAACGCGCGCACGCCCATGCAATGGGACGATTCGCCGGCCGCCGGTTTCACCACCGGCGAGCCGTGGCTCGCGGTCAACCCGAATCACGTCGAGATCAATGCCCGGGCCCAGTTCGACGATCCGGGATCCGTTTTCGCCCACTACCGCGCGTTGATCGCGCTCCGGCACACCGAACCCGCCGTGGTCGACGGGGACTTCAGCATGCTGCTGCCGGACGATCCGTCGATCTACGCGTTCACCCGCTCGTCGGGGCGGACGACGCTGCTGGTGGTGGCCAACTTCTCCGCGCAGACGGCGCCCGCGTCGGTGCCGGGAGAGTCGCAATGGGCGGCGGCCGAGTTGGTGCTCGGGAATTACCCGGCGGCCGACCGCCCGGCCGGCGCCCTGGTGCTTCGACCCTGGGAAGCCCGGGTCTACCGTCAGGTGCGGTGACACCCGGCCCGTAGGATCGATCCATGAGCGAGGCTTGCCGAGCGAATCGTCAATACCCGGCCGGCGCCCTCACCGGGCGACCGAACCTGCGATGCGCCCGGGGAAGGGCGGCACGGTGAGCCTGCACCTGTACGACACCGCGACGCGATCCGTGCGCGCGTTCGAACCGCTGCAGCCGGGTGTGGTGTCCTTGTACAACTGCGGGGCCACAGTGCAATGGCATCCGCACATCGGGCATTTGCGCGGGGCCGGCATCGTCTACGACGTGCTGCGTCGCTGGCTGGAATTCACCGGCTACGAAGTGCGGCACGTGCGCAACGTCACCGACATCGACGACAAGATCCTGGCCAAGGCCGCCGAGGCCGGCCGGCCCTGGTGGGAATGGGCGACCACCCACGAGCGCAGTTTCGACGACGCGTACGACACGCTGGGCTGCCTGCGACCGGCGGTGGAACCGCGGGCGACCGGCCACATTCCGCAGATTATTGAGATGATTGCAGCATTGATTTCCGCTGATCACGCCTATGCGTCGGGTGGTGACGTCTATTTCGCCGTGCGCACCCAGCCCGATTACGGGTTTCTGTCGGGACAGCGGATCGATGAAATGGTCCAGGGGGAGACCGAGGCCGGCGGGAAGCGCGACCCCGCCGATTTCACCCTGTGGAAGGGCGCCAAGCCGGGCGAGCCGTCCTGGGATTCGCCGTGGGGCCGGGGCCGTCCGGGCTGGCACATCGAATGCTCGGCGATGGCCCGCGCCTATCTCGGGCCGGAGTTCGACATCCATGGGGGCGGGCTGGATCTGATCTTCCCGCACCACGAGAACGAGGCCGCCCAGTCGCACGGGCTCGGCGACGGCTTCGCCCGTTACTGGATGCACTCGCACTGGGTCACCATGGCGGGCGAGAAGATGTCCAAGTCCCTCGGCAACATTCTCTCGGTGCCGGCGATCACCGAGAAGGTCCGGCCGGTGGCGCTGCGGTACTACCTGATCAGCGTCCACTACCGGTCGTCGATCGAATACTCCCAGGAGGCGTTGGACGACGCGGCCAAGGCCTACGAGCGGGTCGAGGCGTTCCTGCACCGCGCGGCCGACCGGATCGGCGCCGGCGACGAGGGCGTGCCGATCGGCGACGTGCCGGACGCGTTCCGGCAGGCGATGGACGACGACCTGCGGGTGCCCAAGGCCCTTGCCGTGGTGCACGAGAAGGTCCGCGCCGGTAATGCCGCGCTGGCGGCGTCCGAGGACACGGCGGCGCAGGAACTGGCATCCTCGGTACGGGCGATGCTCGCGGTGCTCGGCCTTGACCCGTGGGCCGCGCCCTGGGCCGACCGGCACGAGGACCGGCGGCTGGTCGATGCGACCGGCCGGCTGCTGGACGGGCTGCTCGCCGGCCGGGCCCAGGCGCGCAAGGACCGGGACTTCGCCCGGGCCGACGAGATCCGCAACCAGCTCGCGGCGGCCGGGTTCGCCATCGAGGACACCAAGGACGGTCCGGTGTGGTCCGTCGCCGGGTCAACCGGCCGGCCCTGACACCCCCCAGGCCCCGACACCGTCAGGAGCGCACTCCCATGGCCGGCAACTCGCGGCGCCGCGGCGCCACCCGCAAGTCGGGCACCAAGAAGGGTCAGGTCGTCGGCAGCGGCGGCCGCTCGCGCCGGGCGTTGGAGGGCAAGGGCCCGACGCCGCCCGCGGAACTGCGCAAGGGCCATCCCGCAGCCCGGCGGGCCACGACGGCGGCGCGTCAGAAACCCCGTTCGGGCGGCGCGACGCGGCCCCCCCGGCCGCGGGGGGAGCTGCCGGAGACCGTGGTCGGCCGCAACCCGGTGGTCGAGGCCCTGCGGGCAGGGGTGCCGGCGACCGCTCTGTACGTCGCGGCCGGTCTCGCGTCGGACGAGCGGGTGGCCGAGGCGATCGCCGGGGCGGCCGACCGGGGCATCCCGCAGCTGGATGTGTCCCGGCCCGAACTGGACCACCTGACCGGCAACGCGGTGCACCAAGGCGTCGCCCTGGTCGTCCCGCCGTACCAGTACGCCCACCCGGACGACCTGCTCGGCCGGGCCCGGGACTCCGGGCGGGCCGCACTGATCGTCGCCGTCGACGGGGTGACCGATCCCCGGAACCTGGGGGCGATCGTCCGGTCCGCGGCCGCGTTCGGCGCGCACGGGGTGGTGGTGCCGGAGCGCCGCAGCGCCGGGATGACCGCGTCGGCCTGGCGGACCTCCGCCGGGACCGCGGCCCGGCTGCGGGTGGCCAGGTGCACCAACCTGGTCCGGACGCTGAAGGACTACGCCGCCCAGGGCCTGATGATCGCCGGCCTGGACGCCGACGGCACCATCGACACCGACTCGTTCGAGTTGGCCACCTCGCCGCTGGTGATCGTCGTGGGTTCGGAAGGGCGTGGGTTGGCCAGGCTCACCCGCACGGTCTGCGACGTCACCGTCGGCATCCCGATGGCCCGCTCGGTGGAGTCGCTCAACGCCTCCGTCGCCACCGGTGTGGTGCTGGCCGAGGTCGCCCGCCGTCGTCGCGCGGAGCATCCGGCGACCGGCTGACGCCACCCGGGCGGGCCGATCGTGTGAGAACGGTGCGGCCAAACCGCACCCAATTCACACGATCCGGCGGTTGACCCCGTCCGAGTGAAATGTGTTCGGCGGCGAAGGCGGCATCGGCTACTCTGTCGAGAGTGATTATCAGAACGGTTAACGGCTTGGCCAGCCCGCGACGCCTGCGGGCGTTGCTGCTTGCCGGTGTGTGCGCGTTCGCGCTGACCGCCTGCGCCGGCGGCGCCGGCGTCACCGCCACGACCTCCGGATCGGCGGGCGGATCCGGCCCGATCGCCGTGCTGACCTCCACCAACGTGTGGGGGGACGTCGTCGAGCAGGTGGGCGGCGACCGCGTCGAGGTGACGTCGGTGATCGCCGACCCGAGTGCCGACCCGCACGCCTTCCAGTCGACCGCCCGCGACCAGCTGGCGCTGTCCAAGGCCGCGCTGATCGTCGAGAACGGCGGCGGTTACGACGACTTCATGCAGACGATGCTCGCCTCCGCAGGGAACACCGCGCCGGTGATCAACGCGGTCGACGTCTCCGGCATCACCGCGACCGACGGCGAACTCAACGAACACGTGTGGTACGACCTGCCCGCGGTGGGCAGGGTCGCCGACGCCGTCGCCCAGCAGCTCGCCGCCATCGACCCGGCCGACGCGAGCACTTTCCAGGAGAACGCGGCCGCCTTCGACGCGTCCCTGGCCGACCTGTCCACCCAGGTCGAGGCGATCAAGGCCGCGCATGCGGGCACCCCGGTCGCGATCACCGAACCTGTTCCGCTCTACCTGATCGAGGCAGCCGGCCTGCAGAATGTGACGTCCGCGGAGTTCAGTGAGGCCATCGAGAACGAGACGGATGTGCCCGCGGCCGTCATGGATCAGACCCTCGCGCTGTTCTCCGACCGGCAGGTGGCGGTGCTCGTCTACAACGAGCAGACGACAGGCCCACAGACCGAGGCCGTCGTGGCCGCGGCCGAGTCCAACGGCATCCCGGCGGTTCCGGTCACCGAGACGCTGCCGGACGGGCAGGATTACCTGTCATGGATGACGTCGAACATCCAGGCGCTGTCCCGGGCGCTGGGCGGATGACCGAGCAGGCGACCGTCGAGGCACCCGCGGGTGGGGTCGAGCCCACCGCCGGCGCCGACGGTGCGCCCGCTCTGCGGTTGCGGAACGCCGGGCTGGCCTTCGGCGAGCGCATCCTGTGGCGGGACCTGGACCTGACGGTCGCCCCCGGCGAGTTCGTCGCCGTGCTCGGATCCAACGGGTCGGGAAAGACCAGCCTGCTCCGCACGATTCTCGGGGAGGTGGCGCTGACCAGAGGTGACGGGTCGATCAACGGCCGGCCGCTCGGTCGGGGCAGTACCGACGTCGGCTACGTTCCGCAGCGGATCGCGATCGACGCCGCGACCATGATCAAGGCGCGGGACGTGGTGCGGCTGGGCCTGGACGGGGACCGCTGGGGGTTGCCGATCGCGTTCGGCGCCCGGCGCCGGGCCACCAGGACGCGGATCGACGCGCTGCTCACCTCGGTGGGTGCGGAGAGCTTCGGCCAGGCACCGGTGTCCATGCTGTCCGGCGGAGAGCTGCAGCGGATCCGGGTGGCCGCCGCGCTGGCCAGCGACCCCGCCCTGCTGCTGTGCGACGAGCCGCTGGCCGCGCTCGACCTGCGGCACCAGCAGGACATCGCCGCCCTGATCGACCGGCAGCGCCGCTCCCGGGGCACGGCGGTGCTGTTCGTCACCCACGACATCAATCCGGTGCTGCCCCACGTCGACCAGGTGCTCTACCTGGCCGGCGGCGCCTTCCGGCTCGGCCCGCCCAGCGAGGTGTTGACGTCGCAGAGCCTGTCCGAACTGTACGGCGCGCCCGTGGACGTGCTGTCGGTGCAGGGCCGGATCATCGTCGTGTCGTCCGTGGAGAGCGTCGGCCACCAGTCGCACGACGACCACGCCGCCAGCCAGATCGGCGGAAACCGGCGGTGAGGTCCGGGTGACCATCTGGGAAAAGATCTTCAACTTCGCCGACTACGGTGAGCTGCTCGCCCTGCTGCACAACTCGATCCTGGCCGGGGCCGTGCTCGGCCTGGTCGGCGGCCTCATCGGCGTCTTCGTGATGATGCGCGACCTGACCTTCGCGGTGCACGGGATCAGTGAGCTGTCGTTCGCCGGGGCGTCGTTCGCGCTGCTCGTCGGGGTCAACGTGGTGGTCGGCTCGGTCTTCGGTTCGCTGCTGGCGGCGCTGGTGATCGGGGTGCTGGGGGTACGGGCGCGCGAGCGGTCGTCGATCATCGGCGTGCTCATGCCGTTCGGGCTCGGCCTTGGCGTGCTGTTCCTTTCCCTCTACCCCGGCCGGTCGGCGAACAAGTTCGGCCTGCTCACCGGGCAGATCGTGGCCGTGGACGACCCGCAGCTGCTCTGGCTCGGATCGATCTCCATGGTCGTGCTGGTGGCGCTGGCGGTGATCTGGCGGCCCCTGGTGTTCGCCAGCGTCGACCCGGACATCGCCGCCTCCCGCGGCGTTCCGGTGCGGGCGCTTTCCCCGGTCTTCATGCTGATGCTGGGGCTGACGGTGGCCATGGCGATCCAGGTGGTCGGGGCCCTGCTCGTGCTCTCGCTGCTGGTCACCCCGGCAGCGGCGGCGATGCGGGTCACCGCGTCCGCGCTGTGGGTGCCCGTGCTGTCGGTGGTGTTCGCCATGGTCTCGACGGTCGGCGGGATTCTGCTCGCCCTTGGCGGGAGCATCCCGATCAGTCCCTACATCACGACGATCTCGTTCACGATCTGGGTAATCTGCCGGCTGCTCGGCTCGGCCAGGACCCGCCGCGGCTGGTCCCGGCGTGGATCGGCCACGGCGCCGCCGCAAACGCCGGTTGGTGTGCCGCGCTGATCCAACACCCACCGGACCGGACAAACCCGGCGCGAAGGTGAGCTTTGGATCAGCGCGGCACCGGCGCCGTGCCGTCACGTGGCGCCCGTCGTTGAGCGGACCGGGTGTCAGCTCTTGCCGAGGTCGATGGTCGCCGCGCCGGCTACGGCATCGGCGGGTACGGCGTCGGAGGACTTGAACCGGATGCCGGTGTTGGGGTCGAACACGTGGCAGTGGTCGGCGTCGGTGGGCAGGGCGTGCACGGTGGAGCCCTGGGAGGGGTGGATCCGAGCGTCGGCGCGGATGACCAGGCGGTTGCCCTCGGGGGTGTGGCCGTGCACGAAGGCGTCGGCGCCGAGTTCCTCGACGAGGTCGATGGTGACCGGGATGCCCTGATCGGAAAGGGTGATGTTCTCCGGGCGCACCCCGAAGGTGACCTCCTTCAGGCCGGCGGCGGATGCCTCGGCGAGCACGGCGCGGGGCAGCGCGAAGACCGCGTCACCGAGTTGGGCGCCGTCGGCGACCAGGGGCACGGTGAGCAGGTTCATCGCGGGAGAGCCCATGAACCCGGCGACGAACACGTTGACCGGCTTGTCGTACAGGGTGCGGGGGGTGTCGACCTGGTTGAGGATGCCGTCCTTGAGCACGGCGACCCGGTGGCCCATGGTCATGGCCTCGACCTGGTCGTGTGTGACGTAGACGGTGGTGGTGCCCAGCCGGGACTGCAGTTCGGCGATGTTCGCGCGGGTCTCCACCCGCAGCTTGGCGTCCAGGTTGGACAGTGGCTCGTCCATCAGGAACACCGAGGGTTCGCGCACGATGGCCCGGCCCATGGCGACGCGCTGGCGTTGCCCGCCGGACAGCGCCTTGGGCTTGCGGTCCAGGTACTTCTCCAGGTCCAGCAGCCCGGCGGCCTCCTTGACCTTGTCGGCGATCTCGGCCTTGTTCACACCGCGCAGCTTGAGCGCGAAGCCCATGTTCTCGGCGACCGTCATGTGGGGGTACAGGGCATAGGACTGGAACACCATGGCGATGTCCCGGTTCTTTGGCGGGACGTGGGTGACGTCGCGGCCGCCGATCAGGATGCGGCCCTCGTTGACGTCCTCCAGGCCGGCCAGCATGCGCAGCGCGGTGGACTTGCCCGAGCCGGACGGGCCGACCAGGACGAGGAACTCGCCGTCCGGGATATCCAGGTTCAGGGTGTCGACCGCCCGCACCGGTGGGCTGCCGGGGTACACCCGCGAGGCTCCGTCGTAGGAGACGTCGGCCATTGATCGTCACGTCCTTCCATCGGCCCGAGGTCACCGGGTCCGT
>JBIOVW010000690.1:0-8955 GCA_044867945.1 Nakamurella sp.
GCATCACCCTCGGCAGCCTGACCGCGATCCTGCTCAATCTGGTCTTCCACCACATCGGCAAGCGGGGGCCGGCCGTGGCCGGCACACCGGGCGCCGGGGTGATCCGGCTCGACCAGGTCAACGACATGGACCGCGAGGAGTTCATGACCACCTTCGGCCGGCTGGTCCAGGGGCCCAGCTGGGTGGCCGAACGGGCCTACAACCAGCGCCCCTTCAAGGACACCCACGACCTGCGGACCTCCTTCCAGGAGGCGTTGTTCTCCTCCGATCGCACCGAGCAGCGCGACCTGCTGTCCTTCTACCCGGATCTGGGCAGCGACGCCGTGGAGGGTTCCGAGCCGCTCAGCGATGAATCCATCAAGGATCAGTCCTCGGCCGGCCTGACCCTGCTCAACGACGAGGATCACGACGAGTTCGCCGAGTTGACCCAGGCCTACCGGGAACGGTTCGGGTTCCCGCTGATCGTCTCGGTGCGCGACGTCGAGAAGCGGGACCACATCCTCAAGACCGGATGGGAACGCATGCAGAACTCGCCGACGCAGGAGCACGCCACGGCCATGATCGAGGTCGCCAAGATCGCCAACCACCGGTTCGACGACCTGGTCGCCGACGCGAACCCGCTGCTGATGACCCGGGCCCGCGCCCTGGAAGAGGTCGATTCGCTCACCGCCCCGGCCCCCCGGCCGGCCGGCAACGGCTCCGCGCAGACCGAAGGCCTGCGGCGCTTCAACGCGATGTCCGACGAGGAGGCCCGCGCCACCCTGGCGTCGTGCCTGGACATCCCGAGGTGGGTCGATGCGGTCGCGAAGGGCCGACCCGACAAGTCGGCCCAGACGGTCCTGCACCGGGCCCGGGCCGCGGCGGCGGACTTCTCCGACGCCGAACTGGAAGCGGCGCTGGGTCGCCACCCCCGCATCGGTGAGAAGGCCGGCGCCGGCCATGATGTCGAGTTCTCCCGTAAGGAGCAGTCGGCCGTCGGCACGGCGGACGCGGCCGTTCAGCAGGCGATCCTCGACGGCAACGTGGAGTACGAGCGCACGTTCGACCGGGTGTTCCTGATCCGGGCGGCCGGCCGGTCGGCCGACGAGATCCTGGCCGAATTGCGGCGCCGGCTGGGCAACACGCCAGAAGCCGAACGCGCCGAGGTGGTCACCCAACTGCGGGAGATCGCACTGACCCGGCTCGAGACGGTGCTGGCCTGACCGCCGGCGACCGCAACGACGAATCATTGGAGTGAGATGACAACCCTTGTGCTGCAAGGTGCGCACGTCGCCACGGTCGACGGCTCGGCCAACGAGTACGCCGGCGGTCACGTGGTCGTCACCGACGGTCTGATCACCGCGGTAGGTGACGGTCCGGCACCGCAGGCCCTGCCGGACGCCCGTCAGGTCGACGCGAGCGGGTGTCTGATCACCCCGGGGTTCATCAACACCCACCACCACCTGTACCAGTGGATCACCCGCGGCCTGGCCGTGGACGACACCCTGTTCGGCTGGCTGACCACGCTCTATCCGGTGTGGGGGCGCATCGACGCCGAACTGGTCAACGTCGCCGCCACCGGCGGCCTGGCCTGGCTGGCCGGGACGGGCTGCACCACCACCACCGACCATCACTACGTCTTCCCCCGCGACGGGGGCGACGTGCTCAAGGCGGAGATCGACGCGGCGGCACGGGTGGGACTCCGGTTCCACCCCACCCGAGGCTCGATGGACCTGGGCCGGAGCAAGGGCGGGCTCCCGCCGGACAACGTGGTGGAGGACATCGACGCGATCCTGGCCGCCACCGAGGCGGCGATCGACACGCACCACGACCCGTCGTTCGGCTCGATGCTGCGGATCGGGGTGGCGCCGTGTTCGCCGTTCTCCGTGACCGGTGACCTGCTGCGGCAGACCGCGGAACTGTCCCGCCGCAAGGGCGTGCGGATGCACACCCACCTGTGCGAGACGCTCGACGAGGAGGAGTACTGCCAGCAGCATTTCGGCTGCAGCCCGGTCGAGTACATGGAATCCGCGGACTGGCTGGGCCCGGAGGTGTGGCTGGCCCATTCGGTGTGGCTGACCGACGAGTCGATCGCCAGCCTGGCCCGCACCGGCACGTCGGTGGCGCACTGCCCCACCTCCAACGCGCGGCTCGGCTCGGGGATCGCCCGCGCCCGGGACCTGCGGGACGCCGGCGTGGCAGTCGGCCTGGGCGTGGACGGGGCCGCGTCCAACGAGGCCTGCGCGCTGCTGGAGGAGGCCAGGCACGCTCTGCTGTTCGCCCGGGCCAAGGGCGGGCCGCAGGCGTTGACCGTCCGGGACGCGCTGGACATGGCCACCATGGGTGGCGCGCGCGTGCTCGGCCGGCAGGACGAGATCGGCTCGCTGGAGGTGGGCAAACTGGCCGACATCGCCGTGTGGCGGCTGGATACCCTGCCGCACATCGACATCGTCGACCCGATCGCCGCCCTGGTGCTCGGCGCGCCGCCGCCACTGGAGTTGCTCCTGGTCGGCGGGAACCCGGTCGTCGAGCAGGGCCGGTTGACCACGGTCGACACGGACAATTACGCCACCCAGGTGCGCGACGCCAGCAAGACGCTGCTGCGCCGCGCCGGCCTGTGACCTGAACAGGATTCACCACACCCCCGGACGGGGCTATCGTCGCGGGGAGACGAGGGAGTCAATGGAGATGGAACCTCACGTCGTTGTCAACGGCCGTGCCCGCGAACTCGGCGGGGTCGGCGGGCACACCACGTTGCTGGAATGGCTACGGTCGACCGGCTACACCGGATGCAAGGAGGGCTGCGCCGAGGGTGAGTGCGGGGCCTGCGCCGTGCTGGTGGCTCGGCCCGATGGCCTCAACGGCGCCGGTGGCACCCGGTGGACCGCCATCAACGCCTGCCTGGTGCCCGCCGCCGGATTCGACGCCCAGGAAGTAGTGACCTCCGAGGGCCTGGGCGATCCCGGGCACCTGCATCCGGTGCAGGAGCAGATGGCCAGCCGGGGTGGGTCCCAGTGCGGTTACTGCACACCGGGTTTCATCTGCTCGATGGCCGCCGAGTACTACCGCCCGGACCGGTCGCCGACCGGTCACACCGCGGACGAACCCGCCGCCGGCAACGGCGGCAGGGCCGCGGCCGACCCGGACGCCCCTGGGCAGGCCGCCGACCATGAGCACGGGCCGAACGGCTTCGACCTGCACGCGCTGTCCGGAAATCTCTGCCGCTGCACCGGGTATCGGCCGATCCAGGACGCCGCCTACGCGCTGGG
Organism: Nakamurella sp.; assembly: GCA_044867945.1. Classification (GTDB taxonomy): domain Bacteria; phylum Actinomycetota; class Actinomycetes; order Mycobacteriales; family Nakamurellaceae; genus Nakamurella. The sequence goes on from JBIOVW010000690.1 coordinate 3,249, forward strand.
CACGCCCGGCGAGGCGGACGCGCTGGCCCAGCGCCGGGTCGAGCCGGCCCCCGCCCCCGCACCCACGGTGATCACCACCGGGGGGACGGCCTACCGACGGCCGGCCGACCTGGGGCAGACGCTGGACCTGCTCGCCGAGCAGCCGGACGCCCGCCTGGTGGCCGGGTCCACCGACTGGGGCGTCGAACTCAACATCCGGCACGCCCGCGCGGACCTGACGATCGCGCTGGACCGGGTGTCGGAGCTGCGGACCTTCTCGTTCGGCCCGGATCGCATCGACATCGGGGCGGCGCTGACCCTGTCCGAGGTGGAAGGGCTGCTGGCCGGCCGGGTGCCGATGCTGGCCGAAATGTTCCCCCAGTTCGCCTCCCGCCTGATCCGCAACGGGGCCACGCTGGGCGGCAATCTCGGTACCGGCTCGCCGATCGGCGACAGCCCGCCCGCCCTGCTCGCGCTGGACGCCTCGTTGGTGCTCGCCTCGGCGAGCGGCGAGCGGACGGTGCCGTTGAGCGAGTACTTCACCGGCTACCGCACGACCGTCAAGCGGCCGGACGAGCTGATCAAGACCATCCAGCTGCCCCGGCCGATCGCGCCTATCGCCGCGTTCCACAAGATCGCCAAGCGTCGGTTCGACGACATCTCCAGCGTGGCCATCGCTTTCGCGCTCCGGCTGGACGGTGGCACGGTGGCCGACATCAAGATCGGCCTGGGCGGGGTGGCGGCCATGCCGATCCGGGCGAGCCGGACGGAGGAGGCCCTGACCGGCCGGCCCTGGACCCCGAAGGTGGTGGCCGAGGCCGCCCGCATCCTGGCCGATGCGGGCACACCGATCAGCGACCATCGGGCCAGCGCCGCGTACCGCACGGCGATGCTCGGCGCGTCGCTGCGAAAGTTCCACGCCCAGAACGCGAAGGTTGGTGTGAAATGAGCAAGGCCCACGGACCCCTGGCCGACCGTCCGAACAACCCGAAGGTCGGGCTGGCGATCTCGCACGAGTCGGCGTCGCTGCACGTCACCGGGCAGGCGCTGTACACCGACGACCTGTTCTCCCGCACACCCAACCTGCTGTACGCGTGGCCGCTGCAGGCCCCGCACGCGCACGCGAGGGTGACCAGGCTGGATGTCTCACCGGCATACCACGTCCCCGGCGTGGTCCGGGTGCTCACCGCAAGGGACGTCCCCGGGGTGAACGACGCCGGCATCAAGCACGACGAGCCGCTGTTCCCGACCGAGGTGATGTTCTACGGGCATGCGGTCTGCTACGTCCTCGGTGAGAGCGTGGACGCCGCCCGGCTCGGCGCGGAGGCGATCGACGTCGAGTACCAGCCGCTGCCGTCGCTGATGACGATCACCGATGCGATCGAGGCGGAAAGTTTCCAGGGCCACCAACGCACGGTGAGCCGGGGCGATGCGGAGGCCGGTCTGGCCGCGTCCTCGCGCCGGTTCACCGGTGAGTTCGAGTTCGGTGGGCAGGAGCACTTCTACCTGGAGACCAACGCCGCGCTGGCCCTGGTCGACGAGGCAGGGCAGATCTTCGTGCAGTCCAGCACGCAGCACCCGTCGGAAACGCAGGAGATCGTCGCGCACGTACTGGGCCTGCACAGCCACGAGGTGACGGTGCAGTGCCTGCGCCTGGGCGGCGGGTTCGGCGGCAAGGAGATGCAGCCGCACGGGTTCGCCGCGGTCGCCGCCCTGGGTGCGACGATCACCGGACGCCCGGTGCTGCTGCGCCTGAACCGCACGCAGGACATCACGATGACCGGCAAGCGGCACCCGTTCCATGCGTCATGGGAGGTCGGCTTCGACGCCGACCACCGGATCCGCGCGTTGAAGGCGACGCTGACCAGCGACGGCGGATGGAGCCTGGACCTGTCCGAGCCGGTGCTGGCCCGGGCGCTATGCCACATCGACAACGCCTACTGGATACCGGATATCGAGGTGCACGGGCGGATCGCCAAGACCAACAAGACGTCCCAGACCGCCTTCCGCGGGTTCGGCGGCCCGCAGGGCATGATCGTCATTGAGGACATCCTCGGCCGTTGCGCGCCTTTGCTCGGGGTGACCCCGGAGGAATTGCGGCGCGACAACTTCTACGCCCCGGGGCAGCCGACCCCGTACGGGCAGCCGGTGCGACACGCCGAACGCCTCGAAGCCATCTGGGCGGAATTGGAAACCAAGGCCGACGTCGCCGCGCGCCGGGCGGTCATCGCCGAGTTCAACGGCTCGCACGCCGACACCAAGCGGGCCCTGGCGATGACCCCGGTGAAGTTCGGCATCTCGTTCAACCTGACCGCATTCAACCAGGCCGGCGCGCTGGTGCACGTCTACAAGGACGGGTCGGTGCTCATCAACCACGGCGGCGTGGAGATGGGACAGGGCCTGCACACCAAAATGATCCAGGTCGCCGCGACCGCGCTCGGGGTGCCGCTGCACTTCGTGCGACTGGCGCCGACCCGGACCGACAAGGTGCCGAACACCTCGGCGACCGCGGCCAGTTCGGGCGCGGACATCAACGGCGGCGCGGTGAAGAACGCCTGCGACCAGATCCGGGAACGGCTGGCCGTCGTCGCCGCCGGGCAGCTGCACATCCACCCGGACGACGTCCGGATCGTCGACGGCATGATCACCGGGATCGGCTTCCACGACAAGCAGATCCAGTGGGCCCAGCTGTGTCACGACGCGTACTTCCAGCGGGTGCAGTTGTGGGCGGCCGGCTTCTACCGGACCGCCGGGCTGCACTGGGACGCCAACCGGATGCAGGGTGAGCCGTTCAAGTACTTCGCCTACGGTGCGGCCTGCGCCGAGGTCGAGGTGGACGGGTTCACCGGCGCCTACCGGCTGCTGCGCGCGGACATCGTGCACGACGTCGGCGACAGCCTGTCCCCACTCATCGACGTCGGGCAGATCGAGGGCGGGTTCGTGCAGGGCGCCGGCTGGCTGACCCTGGAGGAGCTGCGCTGGGACACCACCGACGGGCCCAACCGGGGGCGGCTGAACACCCAGGCCGCCAGCACCTACAAGATCCCCAGCTTCTCGGAGATGCCCGAGGAGTTCCACGTGCACCTGTTCGAGCGGGCCACCGAGTCCGGCGTGGTGTACGGGTCGAAGGCGGTCGGTGAGCCACCGCTGATGGAGGCGTTCTGCGTCCGGGAGGCGCTGCGCGCCGCGGTCGCCGAGTTCGGACCGACCGGGCACTCGGTCGACCTGGGCAGCCCGGCCACGCCGGAGGCGGTGTACTGGGCCATCGAGGCGGCTCGGGCGGCCGGTGCGGGCGCCAACGGCGCGGCAGCCTCCCAGGAGGCGCCGGAGTTGGCGGGCGTCTGATGGACTGGTTGGACGCCCTCACGCAGCTGCGTCGGGAGGGGTCCCCGGCGGTGCTGGTCACGGTCGTCAAGGTCCGTGGCCACGCACCGCGGGAGGCCGGCGCCAAGATGGTCGTCGGCTCCGAGCACAGCTGGGGCAGCGTCGGCGGCGGAAATCTCGAGGAGTCGGCGATCCACCGTGCCCGCGAGCTGATCTCGTCCGGTGCGGTGGAACCGGAGACCCAGGTCGCCCGGCTCAACGAACACGCACGCAATCGGCATGGACGGCAATGTTGTGGAGGGGAGGTGACTCTCGTGCTGGAGCCGATGCCCGCACGGCCCACCATCGCGATCTTCGGCATGGGTCACGTCGGATACGAGCTGGCCCGGATCCTCTCCCGGCTGGCGGTTCGCCTGGAGCTGGTGGACTCCCGCGCGGATCAGCTCGACCCGCTGCGACTGGCCGAGATCACCGACGGTGCAGCCGATGTCGGCGTGCACCAGCTGCTGCTCGGTGAGCACGTGCTGGAACGGCTGCCCCGCGGGGCCCACGTGCTGATCATGAGTCACGACCATGCCGAGGACTTCGCCCTGTGTGATGCCGCGCTGCGGCTGCCGCAGCTCGGGTCGATCGGGTTGATCGGTTCCTCGGCGAAGTGGTCGGGCTTTCGGCGCCGGCTGGCCGACGCCGGACATGCGGCGGACGTCATCGGTCGGATCCGTTGTCCCATCGGACTTCCCGAGATTTCCGGCAAGGAGCCGGCGGTCATCGCGGTGTCCGTGGCGGCCTGGTTGCTGCAGGCATTCCGGCAACAGACACCATCATCGACAACCGCAACGGGGTCCGTGTCCACTCGTTCTGTGTCGACTCATTGAATGGCGATCCCGAGCGGAGTGAATTCGTGACCCTGTTCCATGCCACCATCGTCGACACCCCCGGCGACCCGTTCGTCGGGGACCCGGGCCGCGCGCTCCGGGTCGAGTCCGACGGCGGGCTGCTCGTCCGCGACGGCATCATCGCCGCCCGTGGCCCGTTCTCCTCGTTGCGCGCCGAGCACCTCGACGAGCCGGTCGTGGAGATGACCGGCGGGCTGTTGCTGCCCGGGTTCGTGGACACCCACGTGCACTACCCGCAGATGCGGGCGATCGGCGGGCTGGGCATGCCGCTACTTGACTGGCTGGACAAATGCGCCCTGCCGGAGGAGAGCAAGCTCGCCGACCAGTCCTACGCGTCCGGAGTGGCCGAGGAGTTCCTCGGCGAACTCGTGCGCTGCGGCACCACCACGGCGTTGGTGTTCGGGTCGCACTTCGAATCGGCGATGGACATCCTGTTCGCCGCGGCCCAGGACGTCGGCGTGAACGTCACCACCGGTCTTGTGCTGTCCGACCGGATCCTGCGGGAGGACCTGCTGTGCTCGCCGGGCGACGGCCTGGCCGCCTCGCGCGCCCTGATGGACCGGTGGCACGGCAAGGGGCGGCTGAGATACGCTGTCACGCCGCGGTTCTCGCTCTCGACGAGCGACGAGATGCTGGACGTATGCCGGGAGTTGCTCGGTCTGGCCGGTGACCGGAACGACGTGTGGTTCACCTCCCACGTCAACGAGAACGTGGCCGAGGTCGCGACCGTCGCCGACCTGTTCCCCGGCACCGCGCACTACATCGACACCTACCACCGGCACGGGCTGGTCACCGACCGGAGCGTCTTCGCGCACAATGTGCACCCCACCGACCACGAGCTCGACCTGATGGGCGAGGCCGGCGCCTGGACGGCGCACTGCCCCACCAGCAATTCCTCCCTGGGCAGCGGGCTGTTCCCGCTGGCTCGGCATGTGCGGCACGGCGTCGGGGTCGCCCTTGGCTCCGATGTCGGCGCCGGGACGGGCCTGTTCCTGCCCAAGGAGGGTCTGCAGGCGTACTTCATGCAGCAACTGCTCGGGACGCAGGGGCTGCCGCTCAGCCCGGTGCATCTGCTGTACCTGGCCACGCACGCCGGCGCGCGGGCCCTCGGCCTGGCGAGCCGGGTGGGAGATCTGTCCGTCGGCAAGGACTTCGACGCGGTGTGGCTCCGTCCGGAGCCGTCGTCGAGCCTGGCCGTGAACCTGCGGCACGCGGTTGACGCGTCGGACGCGCTGGCCCGGGTGTTCGCGCTGTCGACGCCGGCCGACGTGGCCGGGGTGTGGTTGCGCGGGGAGCGGGCGCACGCGCGGTAGGCACCTTGTGGGTGCTGGCGCCGGGTGCGAGGATCGGCAGTGACCGTCGGTCATTTGCGTCCGGCGGGACGATCCGGACGCTGCTGCGCCGTCGTCGACCCGTACGTCGGAGGGTGAATCCACCGCGTCCGCCTCGGGTCTCGACGGGCCGCCGAGCGGCGAGCCGACCCCCGCGCTGATCCAATGCCCACTATG
>JBIOVW010000691.1:0-2120 GCA_044867945.1 Nakamurella sp.
TGGCGTCGCTGTGGTCCGGGCACCTGGCGCCTTGGCGGGGTGCAGACGGGGACGCGCCCACACCCTCCGCGGATACCGGGTGCGCGCCTGGTCGCCAAGGGCAACAGCCGGCCACGATGCCGTCACCGTCTCGATACTGCGGGTCCTGGGCCTGCATCGGGCAACGCACCAGCGGCGGCCACTGACTGATCCAGCGACGGTTCTCCGGCCAGCCGATCGCCCGACGCTACGCCTACGGATGGTCCCCGGGATCGCCACGGCGCCGGCGTTCCGCGGCACCTCAGCCTCCGCTCGTTGGGGCACGCCGCCATCATCAATGCCCTCGACGCCCGGCGCCCCGCGCCGTAATGGACAGTTCCTCACCGCCGACGTCGCCGACGTCTGACCCGACCAACCAGGTCAGCTGTCCCGCACGCCCAGACGGACGCGAGGATATGCCGGTGGGCGGTGGAGTGCCCGTCGCTTGGCACCGCGAAGCCGAGTTGTCTCAAAGGGTGGTAAGCCGCCTGAGGCCGACTTGAAGGCCCTAATTCTAAAGGCAGTGAGCCTGAACGGCTGATGCCGGCGAGGGAGTAGCGAGCCACATGGCGGTCGGGGTGGCGCTAGCTGCCACCCGGATCTCAAACGGCGTAAACGATGCTCGGGAACCGCACGCCCGTCGTGTCCGGCGCAGCGGCCGCTCCCGTCCGTGTGCCCGCGTTTTCCGCCGCGTGCCCCGGAAGCGGCTGTGCCACGGGTTGGTTATAGGCCAAAGTGCGCGGCTCTGACGAGGTCCAGGGAGCTCGGCGGCCCGTCGAGTTCGACATCGGCGACCCTTTGACGCCCGAAGACGTAGAGAAGGAGCTCCCCCGGTTCACCCGTGACCCGGACCGGGTCCTTTCCTCGGCGAGCATGGAATGACTCCCCGGTCGAGGCGTTGCGCAGGTCGAGCCCGCACCGACGCAATCGACGGCACAAGACCCACGCTCCACTCTGGACGTTGTCCCACAAGGCTTGTTCCATCGCCGGGTCGAACACCCGGGGCCCGCCGCCATTGGCGCGGCGCACGTCTTCGTGGTGCACGAACATCTCGTTGAGGTTGGGGACTCGTCTCAGCCAGCCCAGGCGGAAGACTCCTCGCGGGCCGGAGCGGACCGCAGCGACGATCTGCATGAAGTCCTGGTCGCGCGCCCGCGCGTGGTGACGGGCGGCCACCCGCGCCCAGGGACCCGGCAGCACAAGCCCCGGACCAGCGACGGCATCGTGCTCGCGCAGGTACAGGTGCACGGCGATGTCGCGGGTCGTCCACGGCACAAGAACGGTTGGGGCATCCGGGCCGAGCCGCTCAAGCAGGTCGCACAGGGCAGCCCTCTCCACGTCATCGAAGCACGGTCGGCCCATTGGTAGTCAGGGGTGCCGGTGCCGCTGGGCGGTCCGGTTTCCCCATCCCCCTTTCAACCCGTACGTGCGGTTTCCCGCAACGTCTTAGCGATGATGTTCTTGACATGGTTACGCAGCCTTCGGATAGCGGATAGTGCCGCGGAGCCGGTAGAGCCCCAACTCGTTGAACCAGTCGTCCGTCCACTGAGCCGCCTGACCGGAACGAAGGTTGCGGCCCCGCTTCTTGACCTGAAGACGGTGGAGCCGCCACACCACGCAGCGGTCGACCTGGCCGAACTTGTCGGCGGCGTTGCCGGTGCGGAAGTATTTCCCCAGCCACCAGGATCGGGTTGAGATCCTCGATCACCCGCTCGATACGGGTTTCCTTGCGGCTGGCACCGGTGCGGTCCGGGACTTTCTCCCGCACCGCTTCATCGCCCGCTGGCTGGGCCACCGGTGCAGGTAGTAGCGCACGATCCGCTTCTGCTCCCACAACCGGCCCGACATGCGAGCCCTGAAATGGCATCCAGGAAAGTCGAAACCCTCCCCGCCTTCCCGAAGGTCTACGACCCTCGTCTTGTCCGGATGCAGCTGCAACCCCACGCCGCCAGCGCCTGCCTGGCGTGCCCCAGGGCCACCTCCGCCTGCTGGGGGGTCCGACACAGGATCACGAAGTCGTCGGCATACCGCACCAACACCCCGTCAGTCCTGCGTTGGAGTTCCCGGTCGAAGGCGTGCAGGTAGATGTTGGCCAGCAAGGG
>JBIOVW010000692.1:0-11530 GCA_044867945.1 Nakamurella sp.
CGATCGATCACGGTTCGAGCCTACGGGTCGACGGAGTGCTGCGCGAGTTGTCCGACGTACCGCGCTCGCCTGCACCCCAATGCTTTTGGTGCCAAGGGCCGATGTCGCCACCGGCGCAGCGTCGTCGGCAAGCCGCCGTCGACCAAACAGGAGACCGCCGCGCCCGGCGGTCCACGAACGACCCGGTAGGAGCCATTGTGGATGAGCAGGACACCGCGCTGTATTCGGTTGTGGTGAACGACGAGGACCAGTATTCGATCTGGCTCGCCGACCGCGAGATACCCGCGGGCTGGCACGCTGTCGGATTCACCGGGCCCAAAGACGAGTGCCTGGCTCACATCGACCGCGTCTGGACGGACATGAGGCCGCGATCCCTCCGGCAGTGGATCGATGAGCAGGTCTGACGTGGTCCGCAATCGGCGCGGCGACGTCGCTCCCGGGCTCGATTCCGCACCGTGCACACCGCCGCGCACACCGCCGCCGAGTGAAGAGGTGTCGCGGTTCCCCGCCACGACGGTCCAGCGCGGCATGATCATCGACAGCGTGCGCGCCGCGGTCCCCGGTGTCGATGTGATCCAGATCGTGCTCACCCGGCCGGGTTCGGTGGATCGGGACCGCTTCGACTCCTGCTGGCAGGCGGCCGTATTGCGCCACGACATCCTGCGCAGCACGTTCCACTGGTCCCGGCTGCGGGGCGTGGATCGGCATGTCCATGGCAGTCTGCACGCCGCGGTGGCGTGGGTGGACCTCGACCCAGGGACGAGCGTGGACGACCAGGTCGAGGCCTTCCTCCGCGCCGACCGGATCAGTCGCTTCGATCTCGCCACAGGCCCGCTCTTCCGGGTATCGGTGCTGTCCGGCCCGTCGGCGGAGCAGACGATCGTCGCGACCTTCCACCATGCAATCGTGGACGGCCGGTCCCTCGTCGTGCTCTTCGACGAGGTCTTCGGCCAGTACGAGGCGCAGCGCAAGGACGGAAATGGTCGCGCGCGGTCGCGCCCGGACCTGCCGCCCTTTCAGGCCTACGTCCACTGGTGGGAGAACCAGGACCGGTCCGCCGCACACGCCTTCTGGAAGGACTACCTGTCCGACCTGCCCCAGGGACGGCCGCTCGCCGGCCTGCTGACCGAGCCCGCGGCGGACCGCTCCGACCCCGCCACGGTCCAGGCATGCCTGACCAGCGCGGAATCCGCTCGCGTCCGCGCAGGCGCGGCCGCGGCCGGTGTGGCCACCAGCGCGCTGGTGCACACGGCATGGGGTCTGGTCATGGCGCGTCATACCTGCGTGCAGGACGTGGTGTTCGCGGTGACCCGCTCCTGCCGATGGGGCAGCGTTCAGGGCGCCCAGCACATGGTCGGTCCACTGATCAACACGGTGCCGCTGCGGCTCCGGCTCGACCCGGCACAGACGGTCCGGCGGGTCTTGCGCGACGCCAGGGAAAGGGCCCTGGAAAACCGGGAGCATCAGCTGGCGCCGCTCGCGGACGTGCTCGAATGGGCCGGGCAGCCCGCGGACGGTTCCCGGATCGACAGCCTGGTCGTGTTCGAGCGGGCGACATTGCAGGCCCGGCTGCACGAGATCCACCCGGTCCTACGTGACGTCCGCGTCAGAATCCTGCGCCGGCTCAGCTTTCCCCTCGCGCTCTATGTGTTCGACGAGCCGGAGATCCTGCTGAATCTCATGTTCGACCGGGCCAGGTTCGACCCGGCGGCCGCCGACGAGGTTCTGTGCCAGTTCCGGCACGTCCTGGTCACTCTTGCCGGCGATCAGTCCGCGCGCGTCGGCGACATCGGCCTCGAGCCGGCGGGTGAGTCGAGGGCCCGTGCCGGGGTAGTCGACAGCACACCGCCGGCGATGGACACGCGCGACGCCACGATCCCGCTGATGTTCGCCGCGCAGGTCCGCACCCGGCCCGACGCACCGGCGCTGACCGCGGACGGCACGACACTGACCTACGCAGAACTCGATCGGCGCAGCGATGAGCTCGCGCGGGTGCTCCGCAAGCGCGGTGTGGTCGCCGAAAGTGTTTGCGCAGTGGCGATACCGCGCAGCGCAGAGCTGGTCGTCACGCTGCTGGCGATCGTCAAGGCCGGGGGCGCCTACCTTCCTCTCGATCCGGACAACCCACCGGACCGCACCAGGAGCATCCTGGTCCAGGCGGGTGCCATCCTGCTGGTGACGACGACCCTGGGAGCGACATACTTACCGCCGCTTGACATTTCGAGGATTCACATCGACGACCCAGCGCTCGCGCGCGAACTCGTGGCCGGGTCGGATCCGGTCGAGCCGCTACCGGCGTGCCATTCGCTCGGCATCGCGTACATCAGTTTCACGTCTGGTTCGACCGGCACCCCCAAGGGAGTCGCAGTCCCGCATCGAGGCGTCGCGCGGCTCGTGCACCGGCCGAACTTCGCGACGCTGGGTCCCGGCGAGGTGCTGCTGCATCTCGCTCCTGCGGCCTTCGACGCAACCACCTTCGAGGTCTGGGGCGCGCTGCTGACCGGCGCGCGGCTGGTCGTCGCCCCGCCGGGCCCGTTCGATCTCGCCGAACTGGCGGCCGTCATCCGAAACGGCGCTATCACCACCCTCTGGCTCACGGCCGGGCTGTTCAGCCAGCTCGTCGAGCTCGACGTGGGCGCGCTGGCCGGTGTCCGCCAGGTCCTCGCCGGCGGCGAGGTCCTGTCGCCGGATTCCGTGCGCGCGGCGCTGCGCGCGCGACCCGGGTGGCCGCTCGTCAACGCCTACGGCCCGACGGAGAACACGACGTTCACCACGTGCCACCGGATGGACGACGCGAGCTCGGTGCCGGATCGGGTGCCCATCGGACGCCCGGTGCAGCAGACCACCGTGTACGTACTCGACGAGCATCTGGCCCCGTTGCCGATCGGCGTGACCGGGGAGCTCTACACCGGTGGCGACGGGGTGGCCCGCGGGTACGTCGGTCGTCCGGCCCACACCGCGGGGCGATTCGTGCCGGATCCGTTCGGCGCCCAGCCGGGTGCTCGGCTCTACCGGACCGGCGACCTGGTCCGTTGGCGCACGCCCGACGTACTGGAGTTCGTCGGACGGGTCGACGACCAGGTCAAGATCCGTGGGCACCGGGTCGAACCCGGCGAAGTGGAGGCCGTGCTCCGCAAGTGCGCCGGAGTGCACGAGGCGATCGTGCTGGCCCGTGGGACCGGGCTGTCCAGACACCTGATTGCATTCGTAATGCCGCACCACACCGCCGCCGGCGCGGCGCTTGTGCCCCATGCCGTTCGCGAACACGCCCGGCATGCCCTACCTCCCGCTCTCGTGCCGACCTCGGTGGTGCTGCTGGATCGGCTGCCGCTGCTGGCCAACGGCAAGGTCGACCGATCGGCGCTGTCGGAAACCGAGCCGCCGACGGAGGATCCGCCGCGCACGGCCACGACCCGGGAATCGCGCACCCGCACCGAATTGCGGCTGGCCACGCTCTGGGCAGAAGCGCTGCCGGCCCCGCAGGGCACTGCCGTTGCCGGGAGTGCCGACGACATCTTCGACGGCGACGATTTCTTCGCGATCGGCGGCAACTCCCTGGGCGCGATCCGGCTGGCCTTCCGCATCAGCGAGGAGTTCGGCATCGAGTTCGGCGTGCGCGAGTTCTACGCGGCCAGCACCCTCGCGGCCTGCGCCCGTGCCGTGGACACAGCGGTGTCGCGCGCCGCGGCGATCGGGCCCGAAACCTCGGACAACGGCATCACCCGCCGTGACCGGCGCGCCTTCCGCATCGACCCGACGTCGATCCGCCCGACCGGCGAACTGACCAACGACCCGACCAAGCCTGCTCATCTCGTCCGGCTGTCCGACGACTGGGCCCTGTGGAGTTCCTTCTGCCTGCGCAGCGCCGGGTTCCCGATCGACCTGCTGGACGAGCTCGCCGACCCGATCATTGCGGCCTCGGCCGACCTCGCCAATGCCGATCCGGCGGAGCAGGCCGCCTTCCTGGCCACCTTTCCGGCGGCCACCCGTCGGCTGTCCTCGGCGATCGCCGCGGCGGGACGGGACTCCCGGCTCCGGGAAGCGGTGGCCTGGCAGAACCGGCACGCGCTGCGCACCGGCATCGATCCGCTGCTGTCCGGCACCCCCGCGTCCGCCCCCCGCAACAAGCGGCAACGCCAGCACGAGGCCCTGCTGGCCGGGTACCTGCAACGGTATTGCGCCAAGAACGACACGATCGGCTTCTTCGGGCCGACGCGCTGGGGCGGGGTCGTGGAGTCGGGATCGTTCCTCACGGTTCGGCACGCTGAGGCCGAACTTTCCGCCCGCACGGCGTACCTCGAGGGCTGGGCGGTGGTCGGCCTGCTCCAACGGTTCGAGGCCGATCTGCGGCCCGATCTGCGGCCACGACGGCTGCCGCACCTCGACGTGGTCGAGGGCAGGCTGCTGGTCCCACTCGCATCGCCCGTCCCGCTGTCCTCGATCGAGCAGGCGGTGCTGGCCGCCTGCGACGGTCGCCGCACCGCCCGGCAGATCGCCAAATCCATCGCCGACAGTGCCGGACACCCGGACGCCGTCTACACCGCGCTGACCGCGCTGGCCGCGGACCGCCGCATTTCCTGGCGGCTTGAGGTTCCGCCAGGAGATGTCCACGGCGAGCGGACGATCCGGGAACTTCTCGTCGCCGCACACCCGTCCCCGGCCCGATCGGGGGCGCTCGCGGCCTTGGACGAGTTGGAGCACGCCCGCGACGTTCTCGCCGCGGCGGCGGGCGAGGACGACGCGGTAGAGGCGGCCATCGCCGATCTGGAAAAGGTCTACGTCCGGCACACCGGCACCCCGCCCGTCCGGCGGCCCGGTGAGATCTACGCGGGCCGCACCATCGCCTACGAGGAGTGCACGCTCGGCTCGTCGATCACTGTCGGCGGCGGACTCCTGGACGGAATCCGGGACGCCCTGGGGATCGTCCTGGACGGCGCACGGTGGTTCACCGCGGCCACTGCGGCCCTGTATTCCCGCCTGCTGCGCGGCGTCTTCGACGCACGGGCCCTCGACCTCGGTGGGACGACCGTGCCATTCTCCGAGATATGGTTGCTTGCAACGGATCTGCTTTTCGAGCCGGCCGATGACGTGATCCGGCCACTGACCCGCGCGCTCGCGCGGCGGTGGGCCGCGGTCATCGAGCCGACCAGCCCCACCGATCGCATCGTCCAACTTCACAGCGCCGACCTGCTCCCGGCCGCGCGGAGGGCGTTCGACGTCGCCGGACCGGGTTGGCCGACCGCCGTCCACCACAGTCCCGACCTCATGCTGCTGGCCGAGGACGAAGCGGCGGCCCACCGAGGAGACGTCGACTGGGTCCTGGGTGAGCTGCACCCGGGCATCAACACCCTGCGATATCAGGCGTTGGTGTCACAGCACGACGCCCCGGAAACGCTGCGTGGGGCCATGGCCGCCGACCTCCGGGGCCCGGCGGTATGGACGGCGCCCACCGCCGAGCGGGGCGGCGTTCCCGCCCGCCAGCACAACAGCCTGGCATCGGCGGACGACAGATGGCTTGTCTTCGCGGCGGATTCGTTCGGCGTCGGCCCGGGCCGGGCGCTCCTGCCCGGCACGCTCGACGTGGTCCTGGTCGGCGAGACGCTGCGGGTCCGCAGCCGGGACGGCCGGGTCGATCTGGGCCTGATCGAGGTCCTCGGCGACGTCATCGCCGGCGCGATGATCCAGCACTTCCGCATCCTGCCCCGCGATGCCGCCCATACCCCGCGGGTCCGCATCGACCGGCTCGTGGTGTGCCGCGAATCCTGGTCCTTCCCCGCCGCCGAACTCGCCTTCGCGCAGATCGGCGACGAGGCGCGCCGGTACCGGGAGATACGCGCGTGGGCGGGCCGGCACGGCATGCCCCGCAGGCTGTTCCTGCGGACCGCCGGCGAGCCGAAGCCGATCTACCTCGACCTGGCCGGCCTCGCGTCCGCCGATCTGCTGTGCCGCGCGGTCCGCCGGGTGATGCGGGTCGCCGGCCCGACCGCGCGGATCGCGGTCACCGAGATGTTGCCCGAGCCCGAGCGGCTCTGGCTCACCGACGTCGCCGGGCGTCGGCACACCGCCGAGCTGCGCCTGGTTGCCGTCGACCAGCGGAACAGGAGCTGAAGACTGATGGACACGTTCGAGTTTCCCGCCTCACCGGCGCAGCGCCGGATGTGGCTGGTGGAACAGATGAATCCCGGCCGACCGACGTACAACGTCTCGTGGGCGGTCCGGTTGGAGGGCGGCCTCGAGCGCCCCGCGCTCGTCGCCGCGCTGACCGCGATGGTCGACCGGCACGAGGCGCTGCGCACCACGCTGCGCTCCGCCGGCGACACGCTCATGCAGGTGGTCGCAGCGCCCGGATCGGCCCTCGCCGATCCGCCCTTTCGCGACCTGAGCGCCGCCACCGATCCGTGGGCGGCCGCTCGGTCGCACATCATGAACAGTTCCCGGCGAGGTTTCGACCTCGCGCGGGGGCCGCTGATTGCCGCGGAACTGCTCCGCGTGCAGCCGGAGGCGCACGTTCTCGTGCTGGTCGCGCACCATGTCGTAGCCGACGGGTGGTCGTTCCGGATCCTGTTCGACGAACTCGCCGCCGACTACGCCGCCGCGCTCGGCGTCGGGGCACGGTCCCCCGAACCGTCGATTCAGTACGCGGACTACTCGATCTGGCAGGACGAGCAGCGGTCGGCCGGCCGGCAGGCCGGTTCCGAGCGGTATTGGCTGGACGAGTTGACGGGTGCCGAGACGATCCTGGACCTGCCGAGCGAGCTGCACCGGCCGTCGGTGCAACCCTTCGAAGGCGGCCTGCTCCACCTGACCCTTGACCCGGAGCAGACCGACGCGATTCGCCGGCGCGCCCGGGCGCGCGGGACGACGACATTCGCGGTGCTGCTGGCCGCCCACGCGTTGCTGCTGAGCCGGTTGGTGGGCCGTACGGACGTGATCGTCGCGGTGCCGGTCTCGGGCCGCCTTCGACCCGAGACCGAGCGGGTCGTCGGACCGTTCATGAACACCCTTCCGGTGCGGATCCGGATCCGTCCGAGCGACACCTTCGACGAGCTGGTCGATCAGGTCGGCCGCACGGTGAGCCGGGCGATCGCCCACCAGGACGCACCTTTCGAGCGCATCGTCGAGCTGATCAACCCGTCACGCGACGCGGCACGCCCGCCACTGGCCCAGGTGATGTTCCAGCTCGAGGAGATGCCGGCGCCGCGCCGGGCCGGCGGCCTGTCGTGGTCGCCGGAACTGGTCGACAACCGGACCAGCAAACTCGATCTCACCCTCACCATGTTCGACGGACCCCGGATCGACGGCACCGACCTGCTGACCGGCCGGCTGGTCTGGGCCACCGGTGTTCTCGACGACGAATCTGCCCGCGACTTCGTCGAGGGTTACCGGTTTCTCCTGGCCGCCGCGGTCCGCGACCATGAGCGGCCCGTCCACGAGCACGACGGTCTGTCGCCCGACCAGCGCGTCGCCGTCACCGGTGGATGGGCACTCGGCGACCCGTCCGCCGACGACGTCGACATCATGGACAAGCTCGAACGAACCTGCACCGGGCCGGAACTCGCGGCGGCCGGCGCCGACGGCCGGCTGTCCCGGGATGCCCTGCTCGAGCGCGCCGCGAGGCTCGCGGGAGCACTGGCCGCCCACCGCGTCGCAACCGACCACCGGGTCGGCCTCTGCCTTCGGCGGGGCACCGGAATGCTCACGGCAGTCCTCGGGGTCTGGTGGGCCGGCGCGTCATACGTGCCGCTGGATCCGGCGTACCCGTCCGAACGGTTGCGCGCGATGATCACCGACGCGGACCTGCGGGTCGTTCTCACCGACCGGGCCACGCGCCGTGACGTCGCGGACATTCTGGCCTCGTTGGGTGGCCAGGGCGACCCGCCCGTCATCGAGGTGCTCACCGTCGAGGACGCCGCCGCGGCAACCCCGGCACGCCGGCGGCCGGTGCCGCCGGACGCCGCCGCGTACACGATCTTCACCTCCGGGTCGACGGGCCGGCCCAAGGGGGTCACGGTGCCCCGCGGCGCGGTTTCGGCGCTGATCGGCGCCTTCGCCCGCCTCCTGCCGGTCGGACCGGCGGACCGACTCGTGGCGTTGACCACCCTGTCGTTCGACATCTCGGTACTCGAGCTGCTGTTGCCGCTCGCCACGGGTGGGCAGGTGGTGGTGGCCGACGAGGCGACCACCACCGACGCCGAGGCGCTGCGCCGGCTGCTGGTGCAGTCGGCCGCGTCGGTTCTGCAGGCGACGCCGGCGACCTGGCGGATGCTGCTCGCCGCGGGGGACATCCCGTCCACCGTGCGGCTGCGGCTGTGCGGTGGCGAGGCCTTGCCCCGGGACCTCGCCGATCGGCTCGGCGCCGGGGGCGCCGAGCTGTGGAACGTCTACGGACCCACCGAGACAACCGTGTGGTCGGCGGCCGGCGTGGTGCCGACGTCCCCGGCATCGATCGAGATCGGCCCACCGATCGCCGGCACCCGTTGGTATGTCCTGGACGACGAACTGCGGCCGGTCCCCCCGGGTGCGGTCGGCCAGATCCACATCGCCGGTGCCGGCGTCGCCCGCGGCTACCTGGGCAGGCCAGGGATGACCGCGGACCGGTTCCGTCCCGACCCGTTCACCGGCGACGGGGGCCGCCTGTACGCCACCGGCGACCTGGGCCGCTGGCGACGCTCCGGCCGCATCGAGCTGCTCGGCCGATCGGACCACCAGGTCAAGATCCGTGGCTTCCGGATCGAGCCGGAGGACATCGAGTCCGTTCTGCGGCGGCACGCCGGTGTCGCCGACGTCGTGGTCGCGGCCCGCACCGGACCCGGCGGCGATCCCGCCGACCAGCGTTTGGTCGGCTACCTCGTCCCGGTCGGCCCGATGCCGTCGAACGCCGAACTGCGGGCCCACCTCAAGCGCTCACTTCCCGAATACCTGATCCCGACGACATTCGCTGAGCTGAAAGCACTCCCGCTGACCCCGAACGGCAAGGTCGACCGTCGGGCGCTTCCGGATCCACAGTGGGGCCACGAGGTCGGCCGCACGCAGGCACCCTCCTCACCCACCGAAACCCGGCTGGCCCGACTCTGGTCCGAGGTCCTGGGCCTGCACACCCCGGTCGGCGTCGAGGACAACTTCTTCGCTCTTGGCGGCCACTCGCTGACCGCCACCCAGCTGGTCGACCGGGTACACACCGATCTCGGCGTGCGGCTGCCGCTTCGTGACCTGTTCGCGCATCCGACGATCGCCGAGCAGGCGGTCCTCGTCGAGCGGCAGCACCGTCCGCGGCCGATCCCGGATCGGCCGTCCGAGCCGGACCGATCGGCGCAGGGCGCCTCCGACCGTCGTGACGACCTTCTTGCGCAACTCGCAGCGTTGGATGACGACGAACTCGGCGAGTTGCTGCACGCATTCACCACGGACGACCGGCGATGACGGGCCCCCGTACCCCCGCGGGCCGCCGCGCCGCCGTCATCGGCGCCGGGCTCGCCGGCGGGCTCTGCGCCGTCTACCTTTCGCGTGCCGGCTGGGACGTCGTCGTCTTCGAGCGCCGGGAGGACCCCCGCCGCACACCAGAGGCGGGCGGGCGTTCGATCAACCTCGGGCTGTCGGCACGCGGCATCGCCGCCCTCGACGAGGTGGGCCTGCGCGAGAAGGTGCTGCGGATGGCCGTCCCGATGCGGGGTCGGATGATCCACGACCCGGACGGTGACATCCACTTCCAACCCTATGGAACCCGGGACTCGGAAATCCTGCATTCGATCCTGCGGACCGACCTCACCACCGTGCTGATCGACCAGGCCGAGGCCCGCGGGGTGCGGTTCCGGTTCGGGCACACCCTCACCGCGCTGGACCCGGACAGCGGCGAGGTCCTCCTGGCCGCGTCGGCGACCGGTGTCCAGGTTGGCGTCACCGCCGACCTGATCATCGGTGCGGACGGGGCGTTCTCGGCGGTTCGGCGCTGCCTCGAGCAGCGGGCTCTGGTCCGCACGACCGTCGACACCCTGGAGTGGGGATACAAGGAACTGACGATCCCGGCCGGTCCCGACGGCAGCCCGCGCACCCCCCTGGAAGGGCTGCACGTCTGGCCCGGCGGGCAGCGCGGACTCATCGTGGCGCATCCGAACCGCAACGCCTCGCTCACGGCGACGCTGTTCCTGGCGCTGAACGGCGACGAGAGCCTGGCGACACTCACCGACCCGGCAGCGGTCGAGGCATTCTTCGCCGCCAACTTCCCGGACACCGCCGCGCTCATGCCCGATCGGGTGGCGGAGGTCCTGGACCACCCGGTCGGCACCCTGGTCACCGTCCGGACGTCGCCGTGGACGCACGGCGACCGGGTCGTGCTGATCGGCGACGCCTGCCACGCCGTGTACCCGTTCTACGGCCAAGGAATGAACGCAGCCTTCGAGGACGTCTTGGTGCTGGCCGACTGCCTCATGGCCGAACCCGCCGATCGCGGCGCGGCGCTCGCGAGGTTCCAGCGGCAACGCAAACGGCACACCGACGCGCTCGCCGACATGTCCGAGGACAACTTCGGCGAACTACGGGATCGCTTGCGTTCTCCATGGTTTCGCTTTCGGAAGCGGGCCGACCTGGTGCTGCACCGCGCATTCCCGCGGACCTGGGCACCGCTCTACACGATGATCGCCCACCGCCGGACGCCGTATGCGGATGCGCGGGCGCGCGCCCGCCGCCAAGAACTCGTGCTCGCGGTCGGTCTCGCGGTCGGCGCACTCGCGGGCGCCAGGTTCGTCGCCGCAATGCTCCGCATTCCATTTTCGAAGTCGAGATAGGAAACCGATGCTGATCTATGCCCGTGACCCCGCATTCACCCTCTTCGAGGTCTCGGATGTGCGAGCCGCGTCACCGCCCGCCGAGGTGGCACGCCACCTCTCGCCGTTGCGCACGGTGTTGACCTGGGTCGAGGACTACCTGTGCCGGCCGCACCCTCAGCTGGGTCGCACCGGAAACGTGTGCCCCTACGCTCGCACGGCGCTCGACCGCGGCTCGCTGTACCTGACCGTGACGCCGGGGGTGCCCGACGAGGCGCAGGTGCAGGATCGATTGCGGGTATACCGCGACTGGTTTCTCGAGTTGACCACCCAGGCCGGCCGGTCCCGGACCTTCCACACCATCGTGATGGTGTTCCCCGACCTGCCGCGGGCTGCCGCGGCGCGGAGCATCGACCGCATCCAGGCCGCGCTGAAGACCGAATACGTTTCCCGTGGCCTGATGATCGGCGAGTTCCATGACGGCCCGCCGGACAAGCCGGGGCTGTGGAACCCGGAGTTCCGGCCGCTGCACGGCCCGTTGCCGATGCTCGCCATTCGCCACATGGTGCCCTCGGACGTGCTGTTCCTCGAGTCCGATGACGACCATCTGCGGGTGTATCTGGACCTGTTCGCCGACCAGGTGCCGCCGCACCTGCGCGGCCGGTTCGCCGCACAGCCCGACGGACCGCGGTCATGACCGCCGTCACCGGGGTGATCCCCGGCCCGTCCGGCGGCGATGACGTCCGCGCGCGGCTCGCCCGCGCGCTCGG